>CAZRWF010000025.1:5907-34784 GCA_964603685.1 uncultured Chitinophagaceae bacterium | reverse complement strand
GATAAAGTTAAAACATTTTGCTATGGGCAAATCGCTAAATTTAAATTACGTGTTCAAGACGAAAAGACAATAATAAGTAATTTTTTTCTCAATTCTCAAGGTCAGCTGGTGTGTGATTCACCTTTGAGATACCTTGGTTTCGAATTTAACGGACATAAAGTATCAATTAAATCTTCGAGCCTTTCGAAATTTTATCGCAACCTTAAACTCATTGTCAAAATTAGAGCCTACAAAGCCAGTAGAAGAAAATTGCACAAAGACAGAAAGATATTTAAAACGGACATTTACAAAAGGTTTAGCCATTTGGGTCGTGGTGGAAGAAAGAGAAACTATATCAAATACGCTTTAGATGCCTCTGAAATTTTCAATGAACCATCTATCAAGCGGCAGATTTCAAAATCTTGGAGAATCCTTAACGATTTAATTCAAAAATACGAGACGAAGTTTAGTTTACCCACGTATAGAGATAAAAATAATGGTGGCAAATAGCAGTTATTACATTGTTCTCATCGTTTTCTTTTTTCTAACTCTTTTGTGGTCCGCCATCAACCCCAAAGATCAATTCACCTGGTTCCTTGAAGTCCTCCCGGCGCTGATCGCGTTCATCGTCATCATTGCAACATATAAACGTTTCCCGCTCACGAATTTAACCTACACGCTTATCGCTATCCATGCTGCCATCCTCTGCGTCGGCGGGCATTACACGTACGCCGAGGTGCCGCTCTTCGATTGGATCCGCGACACGTTCCATCAATCGCGGAACAACTACGACAAGGTCGGGCATTTCGCGCAGGGATTCATTCCGGCGATCGTTGCGCGGGAGATTTTCATCCGCAAGAATGTCATCGCGTCCCGCGCCTGGATGAATTTTTTCATCGTCTGCACTTGTCTTGCCATGAGTGCGGTATACGAGTTCTTCGAATGGGGAGTCGCGCTCGGCACCGGCGAGGCGGCCGATGCGTTCCTCGGTACGCAGGGTTACGTGTGGGACACGCAATCCGACATGTTCTATGCAACCGTCGGCGCGATTTGCGCGCTTATATTTTTATCAAAAATTCACGAAAGACAGATCGTACTCTTAAGTGACCGTTAAGATCACTTCCCCGATTTAGCATTTTTTGCTGATTTTCCGTCCGCTTGTTTGCGGGCACCGTCACGAAAATCGTCCGTCTTAACTCATCCCTGTTGAACTCTTTTGCGGAATTGGCGAGATTATGCCATCACATATTCAAAACATTCCGAGAAAATGTTCCTATGGCTTCTTTGATCAATTCCGCTCCCAAGTCCGTACAACGATATTTTTTCGAATTTTTTATGCTCTTCGCCGCTGTGTCGCTCGGATTTTATGCGGACAGCGTCCGCGAAGAGCTGGAGAACAGTGGAAGGGAACGGAAATATGTCGCGTCGATCTTGCAGGACCTCCGGAACGATACGCTGCAATGTTCCGACCTGATTCCGCGGTTTGAATGGAAGAATGCGGGGTTGGACAGCCTGCTCGGCACGTTCGATCTCCGGTCTGCAAATTCGTTCGCCCCCGGTGCGGACCGGCTATTGCAGCGGCATTTAACCGGTTTTCCCGATTTTGTTTATTCGGACGGTACAATCCAGCAGTTGCGGAATGCCGGGGGATTTTTGCTGCTCCGCGATCAGGAGACGGTGAAGAGGATTCTGGCGTACGATGCCGCCGTTCAGCACGAACTGCTCCACCAACAGGCGATGAACGATTATCTGCTGGCCCGTCTCTGGGTCCGCAAAGCCGAGGCGCTGCATTTGCAGGAACTCCGTCTCCGATCGGAAACGGACCGCCCCTCCGCCGTACCGTTCGTATTGTACACAACCGCGACGGAACACATCCGCTTTCACAACGACGTGGTGAATTATAAAAATCTCATCGCCATGCAATCCCGGCTGCTCGCCGACGTTCAGCGTCGCGCCGAAGAACTTCTCCGATTCCTGCACGAACGATATCCCGGTGTATGACCGCGTCGTCGTTCTGTTTGCCTCTGGCGGGAAATAGTGGTACCCTTTTGCGACTCCCTCAACGTACGGAACTACGATCATGTATCGAATATCCCTGCTCCTCTGCTTCTTCGGATCGATCCCTTTCGCTGCTGCGCAGCCGAATATCGACAGTACCGCCGCCGCGCTCTTTGCCGACGGCAATTATTGGAAGTTGATTGAAGACTCCAAACGGTTCGCTCCCGACACATTGTCCGCACGGTTCCAGTTTTATCTTGCAATGAGTTACGCGGCGTTGAGCGAACCGCAGCGGGCGCAGGAATTGTTCCGGCGCGCCATTTTGCTTGATTCTTCGCGGATCCAATACCGGTACCACTATGCGCGGTCGCTGTCCCAGTCCGGCCACTATCGCGACGCCATCGACCAGCTGACGGCAAGCATCGCGTTGGACAGCTCGTATATTCCGGCACAATTCCAGCTGGGACTGACGTATGCCGCCATCAAGTCCGAGCCGGAAAAGGAGTTGGCCGTGTTCTCCGCCCTTGCCGCAAAAAACCCGAACGATTTTCTCAGCTTGTATTATCTTTCCGAAGCGATGAAACGTTCCGGCTACGCCGATTCCGCCGCCATCTATCTGCAATTGTCCTTAAAGGCGAACGGACGGTATCTTCCGGCGTTGATCGGAATCGCCAACTATTTGATCGGACAAAAACGCCATCGCGATGCGCTGCGGTATTATCTTCGCGCCGATTCGGTGCGGGGCGGCAATAAGGATGTACTCTTTCAGATCGGCGAATGCCACCGGAAGCTGAACGATCTTCCCGCAGCGATCGAATATTTCAAAAAAGCGATCGCGCTGGACACCGCGAACGGACTGTATCACGCACAACTCGCGTACGCCTATTATTCCCATTATGAATATGATTCCTCCGTTGCTTCGTACCGCCGGGCAATCCTCAACGATGAAGAAAATGCGCAATATCATCTCAATCTGGCGCTCGTGTACAAACGGCTCGACGATACGGAGATGGTGGTCCGTTCCTATCACAATGCCATCGCCGTCATGAAGGGGGAAAATATCTCCGCCGTCTATAACGATCTCGCCGCCTTCCATTACATCCGCAAAGAATGGCGTGAGGCAGCGGCGGCGTATCAACGGTCCGTTCAGATCACTCCCACGCTGGATGATCCGTACTTTTTTATCGGCTCGTGTCATATGCAGTTGAAGGAATATTCCCGGGCGTACGCCGCATATCGCGAATATCTGGAACAGACAAAAAATGATCCGGGTGCTGCCCCGATGCGCGCTTCGGTACAGCAGAACATCGAGTTTATGAAAACGCACAAGTTCATCAAATAACGGAATACCTCTGTTTCCCTCCTCATTATGTTGCCGTGGGACGGAAAAACGGCGAATCGCTCCGGCGCGGCATTTTTATTGATGATCGTCTCTTCTTTTTCTCCCGGGGAGTATGTACGTTGGGGGAACGATCCTTTCATTCACAGGAGAACCATATGTTCAACCGCCGCACTTTTCTGCAACACTCTTCTGCGCTGCTGGTCCCGTCCATTTTTGTTTCCGCGCAGAACAAGGAACGTCCCCCCGCACTTCCGATCGCGCTGGTGAAAGAGTTTGTCGGTGCGGCACACGGCGATCTCGAAAAGACAACGACGATGTTGGAGGAAACTCCGTCGCTGCTCAATGCGACGTATGATTGGAGCAACGGCGATTTTGAAAAGGCGATCGGCGGTGCCGGCCACATGGGGCGGGCGGATATCGCGGAATTTTTGATCGCGCGCGGTGCGCAGTGCGACATTTTTGTCGCGGCGATGCTCGGAAAACAGGAGATCGTCCGGTCATACCTGACCGCCTATCCCGCACTGGTCCACTCCAAAGGCCCGCACGGTATTTCGTTGGTCCGTCATGCCGAAAAGGGGGGCGAAACGGCGAAAGAGACGCTGGAATACATCCGATCGCTTCTTTCCTGATCGGACGGCGAAACAACAGTAACCATTCTCGCGAAATTGACGTATCTTTCGCTATGTCTTTGTCCGCTCCCGAACCGCCTGAACCTTGGAAAACTCGCGTCCACCGCGAGTGGGATTCCCTCAAGAACAATCTTGAAACCGAATGGAACGATCTCGTTTCCCGTTTGGAACAGCCCCATCAGTGGAACGATGCGATCAAAAAAGAATCGACCGAGATCACCGATTATTACCTGAGCGCCGATCAACAGGAGCGTCTCACCGGAATGCCCCGCTGGAAGCGGCTCGCCTATAAAGCTGCCTGGGTCTTCGCCGCCATCTTCGAAAAACTCCACCCCGAACGCCGCGTCGTCGCCATTATCGGCATGCTGCTGATCTTCTTCAACAATCAAAGTAACAACAACGCGCTCCTCGGCGGATTGATGCTGATTGTCGTGATCATGCTGGAGTTGAAGGACAAATTGATGGCGCACGACGAGCTGGAGGCGGGACGAAAAATCCAGGAATCGCTGATGCCGGAACGGATGCCGGCGGTCAACGGCTGGAGTCTCTGGCTGTACACCCGCTCCGCCAATGAAGTCTGCGGCGACTTGATCGACTTTCAGCGGTTTCCCGGAGGACAATTCAGCGTCACAATTGCCGATGTGGCGGGAAAAGGATTACACGCCGCGTTGATCACCGCCAAGCTGCAGGCAACGGTCCGGGCGCTGGCGGGGGAAATCTCTTCGTTACCCGCATTGATCGGAAAGATCAACCAGATCGTCCACCGCGACAGTCCGGCGAAAATTTTCTCCTCTCTGTTTTATGTTATCTGCTCCGAAACGACCGGCGCCGTTGCCTTCGTCAATGCCGGACATTATCCCGCGTTGATCAAACGGGGAGCAACTATCGACGAAACTCCCAAAGGTGAAGCCGCGCTCGGACTTTCCCCCTCTATGATGTACGGTGAACGAAAGATCCAACTGAACAAAGGGGATCTGTTTGTCCTGTATTCGGACGGATTGACCGAAGCGAAGAATGAACGCGGGGAATTTTTCGGCAAAGAACGGCTGATGGAAGTGCTGCAGCAGGCGAGCGGCACCTCGGAACGGATCGGTGCGGTCATACTTTCGGCAGTACACCGCTTCGTGGGAAAGGAAACTCTTTCCGACGATCTTTCCGTGATCGTTCTACAAAGAATCGTGTAATACGATCGTTCTGCACCGCGTTGTTTCTCCCCTTCGAAAAGAGTACCTTTTCCCATGAGTTGGCAATTTTCCCTGTTTGGACACATTTTCCTCGCCGCTGCCGTGATTGCGGGGATCGTTGCGGTCCGCGCCGCGCGACGCTCGTTTCCCGGTGACCGGTTTCTCGTGTTGTTCATCACCTCCGCCATGTTCTGGGCTCTCACCAGTGCGCTGGAATGGTACGTCGCTCTGCCGGATGATAAGGCCTTTTGGTCGCAGATCAGTTATTTCGGCATCATCAACGTCGTGCCGGCGTGGTTCTGTTATTCTCTCGCGTATTGCGGATATTCCCGTTTTTTGACGTCGCGTTCTATCGTATTGTTGTGGACGATTCCGGTGATCTCGCTGATTCTGGCGTTGACGAATCAGTATCATGGACTCAACTGGCCCTCCTATCGTTTGGTCGATCATCCGTTGGGGGATTACATGTACTACGAACACGGCCCTTCGTTCTGGGTGCTGACCGTGTATCTGTACATTCTCAACATCGCCTATAGCGTGCTGATGATCCGTCAGTCCCAAAAAATGTTCCGAGCATACCGCCAACAGTCGGTGATCCTCTTCTTCAGCGTGGTTATTCCGTGGGCGGGAAACTTTCTCTATAATGCGCGGATCGTCACGGTGATCGATCTGACGCCGATCGGGTTCATCTTTACCGGAATCCTTCTCCTGTGGAACATGAAACAGTATCGATTGTTCGACATTGCGCCGATTGCGCGGGAAACATTGTTCGCCAGCATTCACGAGATCGCCATTGTGCTCGATGCGCAGAACAAGATCGTGGATATGAATCCGTTCGCGTTGCAGTATTTCAACATGGCGCGGCCGCCGGCGGGAAGTTCCTTCTCCGATGTGTTCACGGATTGGAATGAACTGAACGCTTTTCTCCGGGCGGATAACATCGCCGAATTGGAAATTCGGTATGTTCGCGGAGAAAGGACCGACTGGTTCCTCGTTTCCCGCACACCGATCGTCGGCACGCACTCTTCCGCCTCCGGAACGCTGATCATCTGCCGCGATATCACGGAACGGAAAGAGCGGGACCACGAACGGGAACACCTCATCGCCGAACTGCAGGAAGCGCTGGCGAGCGTCAAAACGCTCGGCGGACTCCTGCCGATTTGCGCCAACTGCAAAAAGATCCGCGACGACGAAGGATATTGGAGCCAGGTGGAGCAATACATCGCCAAACATACCGATGCAAAATTTACGCACGGCATCTGTCCCGATTGCGGGAAAAAAGCACTGGACGAATATTACCGTTCAAAACGCCCCGAACGAACCCGGGAGGATTTATGACGTCGCAGCACAAATGGGTGTTACTGAGTTTCGCCGCGTTCGGCCTCTGTGTGCCGAACGGATTGTTTTTTTACTATCTTTTTTTTGAATTGACCTCTCCGCAGGAGGTTCTTCACAACCACCTTGCTCTGGGATTCATCCTCGATGCGTTCATGGCAACCGGGCTGCTGGCCTGGTGGTTTGCGCGCAATCCGCTCGGCGCCTATTCCTGGAAGCTGTTCGTCGGCTTGAGTTTGCTGGGGGGATTGGGATTTTCACTCCCTTATTTTTATTACCTCAATAAACGATGAAACGCCGTGCAAAGATCGTCCGCCAACAATGTTTCCCTACCTTTTTATGTGCGGTTTTCGTAGTTTAATGCAATGAATTTCGAAGAATATTTCTCCTCCTTCCGATCGAATATAGTCGGTATCGATGCGACATTCGATTCGCCGTACGGCCGGAAAACGATCGTGTATACGGATTGGACCGCCAGCGGACGTTTGTACCGCCCGATCGAAGAAAAATTGCTCGGCACGTTCGGACCGTACGTGGGCAACACGCACTCGGAATCGTCCGTCACCGGCGGATTGATGACGCATGCCTATCATCATGCGCACGAGATCATCAAACGTCATGTGCATGCCGGTCCGGACGACGTACTTTTGTTCGTCGGCGCCGGAATGACCGCCGCGATCAACAAGTTCCAGCGGATTCTCGGCCTGAAAATTCCCGAACAATTTCGCGCTGCGGCATCGATTGCCGACACCGAACGTCCGGTCGTGTTCGTCACCCACATGGAACACCATTCCAATCAGACCACCTGGTATGAAACCATCGCGGACGTGGTCGTAATACCGCCGACGGCGGACGGATTGGTGGACACCGCGGCGCTGCGGCGGGAGCTAACGGGTTATGCGGAGCGGAAAGTGAAGATCGGATCTTTCTCCGCCTGCTCGAATGTCACCGGAATCTTTACGCCGTATCATGAATTGGCGAGAATTATGCACGAACATGGCGGCATCGCCATCGTCGATTTTGCCGCGAGCGCGCCGTACGTCGCCATGGACATGCATCCGGCCGATGAACGGGAACGGCTGGATGCCATCATCTTTTCCCCGCATAAATTTTTGGGCGGACCGGGAACTCCCGGCGTTTTGCTGTTCCACAAATCACTGTACACGCTGAAATCCCCCGACCAGCCGGGAGGAGGAACGGTGCTCTGGACCAATCCGTGGGGTGAACATCGATTTTCCCCCGACATCGAAGTCCGCGAAGACGGCGGTACGCCGGGATTTTTACAGGCGATCAAAGCATCTCTTGCCGTTCAATTGAAGGAACGGATGGGTGTCGAGCGGATGGCGGAGCGGGAAAAGGAACTGTGCGCCGTCATGTTCGCCCGGATGCGTTTGATCCCGCGGCTGCATTTGTTGGCGGACGGAGTGGAACACCGTCTCTGCATGTTCTCATTCTGTTTCGACGATATCCATTACAATCTCGTCGTCAAATTGCTGAACGACCGCTTCGGCATTCAAGCGCGCGGCGGCTGTTCCTGCGCCGGCACGTACGGACATTATTTGCTGCAGGTGGACAAACAGCGGTCCAAGACGATGACCGACAAAATCGATGCCGGAGACTTTTCCGCACGCCTGGGCTGGGTCCGCATCTCCCTTCACCCCACCACAACGAATGCCGAAGTGGAGTTGATCATCACTGCGTTGACGGAGATCGAACGGAATGCCGCGCAATGGCAGGATGAGTATCGGTACGATCCGCACACGAATGAATATCATCACCGGAACGATCACGGGGCGTTGGCGACCATGACCACGCGGTGGTTCGACGTCTGACGGATGGGTACGATCAACACCTTCATCCTCGCCCATATCACCGCCATCGAAATGACCGGCGTGGTGATGCGGATCTTCAGTTTTACGCTCGTCAGCTGGCTCGGGCCGCAGAGTCCTTTTTTGTTTGTCTGGATTTTTAACACGATCGACGCCGTGATGCTCGCCTGGTGCGCACGATTAAAAAAGGATGCCGCGTACACGCTGCTGAACGTCTTCTGGGTTTTCGTCGGCATCGTCGGCATCGTCCGGGCGGGCGGTTTTGGTCACTAATTTCGGAAACACATTGCGATGACAAAAAAAATTCTTTCTCTTTCCGGCGGAGCGGCAGCCGGAATCCTTGCTGTCACGGTCGGCACCATCATCTCCCGATCGATGTATCCGCCGCCGCCCGATCTCGGCCTGTTGAATACCGCCGTACTGGAACTGTATCTCTCGGCGATGCCGGATGGATTGTTCGTCGCCACGTTCGTTCAAATGGCCGTTGCGGGTGCGGCGATCGGATACACGGCGACGCGGATCGACCGGTCCAGCGGAAGAAAAAACGGCCTCATCATTGCGCTCCTGTTCACCCTTTTCGGCGTCGCCGGCATGCTGGCGGTGGCCCATCCGGTGAAATTATGGGTGATCAATCTCGCCACCTATCTGCCGTTTGCGCTGATCGGGAGCCGGTTCGCAACGAAAGGAAACCGTCCATGAAATTGATCCCCAAACCGCTCCCCGGCGAATACGATCCGTATGCGATCGCGTACATCGATCATCTTCCGGACGACGGAAATATTTTTCATCACCTCCGCCGCAACGGGGAACTCATGACCGCGTTCTTCCGCTCCCTGCCTGCGGGAAAGTGGGAACACCGGTACGCCCCCGGAAAATGGACCATCAAAGACATTCTGCTTCACATCATCGACGACGAGCGCATCTTCGCGTATCGCGCCCTTCGGATCGCCCGGGGTGACACGACGCCGCTCGCCGGATTCGATCAGGAACCGTACGCCGTCACCGGACAAGCGAACGCCCGGAGCGCGGAAAGCCTGTTGGAGGAATATGTGTCGGTGCGAAATGCGACACTGACGCTGTTTGAGAATCTTCCGGATGAAGCGTGGACCCGCAGCGGTATCGCAAACGAACATCCGGTGTCTGTCCGCGCCCTGGTGTACATTCTCGGCGGACACGAACTGCATCATCTCGCGGTGATCAAAAATAAATATCTTTAGAGAGAGAAGACGGCCGATCCGGACCCTCCCCTGTTTTGTCCTTTCCGGGATTTCCGTACATTATTGTATTCTTTTGGGGAAAATTTTTCGTTGGCGGACTGCATCCGAGCGATGCTGAAAAATAATCGGGACGCCAAGCACATAACGGGAGATGTTCGTCGATAAAATCACGAATAAATCGATGGCGCGGATCGATCCGGCGACAAAGATCGGTCTCCATCCCGGCTTCTCTACAAGAGCACATTCCCGTAAAAATTAATCCGGAATCCGTGTATGATCAAACGCCTGTTTCTCTTTTCTTTTTGTGCGCTGCTGCTGGTCGCCGCGGGAAAACAATTCGACCGCCCCGAACGGAACACTTCGAATGATCAATCGCGGCATCTGTCCACCCTTTTTCCGATTCCGGACAGCGTATCGGCGATCCTTACCGTGGCCTGTTATGATTGTCACTCCAACAATACGCGGTACCCGTGGTATTCGTACATCGAACCGGTCGGCTCTTGGCTGGATGATCACATCCGCCACGGTAAACGGGACCTGAACTTCTCCGAATTCGCTTCTTACCGGCCGCGGCGGCAGTTTCACAAGATGGAAGAGATCGAAGAATTGGTACGGGAGAACAATATGCCGCTGGAGTCCTATCTCATCGTTCATCGCGATGCCATCCTCACCGATGCCCAAAAGGAGTTATTGTATCGGTGGTCTGCCGCGGTGCGCGATTCATTGAAAAAGATCCATCCGCCCGACAGCCTTCGTTCCGTCCGGCGGTGATACGGCGATACATCCTTGAGCTACTCACTGACCATAGAACTACGCGATACCTATCTCTTCTGCTCCGTCACGGGCGAGAACACGTTGAAGAACGTCCTGTCCTATCTCGACGAGATCTATGCGGCCTGCATACAACATCACTGCACCGATGTGGTGATCGTGGAAGATCTGAAAGGGGCGAACCTTGACACCTTCGACATCTTCGTGGTGATTACCAAAAATTTTACCAAAGCCCTCTCGCTGGGAGTACGACTCGCTTACGTGGACAACAACATTGAACACAGCAAACGGGGATTAAAATTCGCGGAAAATCTCGCTCATATCCGCGGGGTGAACGTCCGCCTCTTCGAGACTCCGGCCGCAGCGGAAAATTGGATGCAACAGCTCGCCGCGGGGAGCGGTCCCCGTACTTCCGAATCGGATAATACACAATGAACGTCGGCACTACACTCTCCGTTCGCACCCGTGCACAATGGCGCTCGTGGCTTACCAAACATCACGCGACCAAAAAAGAAATTTGGTTCATCTTCCACAAAAAGGGTTCCGGAATCAAAGGGGTGTCGTATAACGAGGCGGTGGAAGAAGCGCTTTGTTTCGGCTGGATCGACAGTATCGTCAAAACGCGCGACGAACAAAGTTACGTGCAGCGATTCTCTCCGCGGAAACCGTCGAGTGTGCTGTCCGAAATGAACAAAGAACGCATACGGCGGCTGATCGCCTCCAAAAAGATGAGAGCCGCCGGACTCAACAGTATTTCCCGGCATCTTCACGCCGCCACCCGCCGGCCGGCTCCCTTCGTCTTTCCGGCCGACATTCTTGCCGCTCTCCGGAAAGATCCCGTCGTCTGGAAACACTACCGTTCCTTTCCCTTGTCGTACCGGCGCATCCGCATCGGATGGATCGATGGAGCACGGTCGCGTCCCGCAGAATTCCGCCGGCGTTTGTCGCACTTCCTCCGGCAGACCGCAAAAAATAAACGGTTCGGCATGGTGCAATAAAAACCGATTTCGATTGCTTTCGCACTCTTTTTTTGTAGTTTATAGTATTCACAACGCTAACGGATTTGTTCGCGCTGTATCATGAAAAAACGGTACCTCGACATCTATAAGGAATTTTTGGAGAGCGAAAAATCGGGCGGGCTGATCCTGATCGCCTGCACCGTCGTTTCGCTGCTCGTCGCGAATTCCCCGCTCCGCGAGTGGTACCAGCATCTCTGGCATTCCTACGTCGATCTTTCGTTCTCCGGACTTTCGCTGAAATACAGCGTCGAACATTGGATCAACGACGGATTGATGGTGATCTTCTTTCTGCTTGTGGGATTGGAGATCGAACGGGAGCTGTATGTGGGGGAACTGCGCAGTTTCAAAAAAGCGATTCTGCCGGTGATGGCGGCGCTCGGCGGAATGTTGGTGCCGGGAGCGATACATTTTGCGCTGAACGGCGGCACCGATACGCAATCCGGTTTCGCCATACCGATGGCGACCGATATCGCCTTTGCGCTCGGAATTCTTTCCCTCGCCGGAAATCGGGTGCCGGTGAGCGTAAAAATTTTTCTGACCGCACTCGCCATCATCGACGATCTCGGGGCGATTGTCATCATTGCCCTCTTTTATACCAGCGACCTTTCGTTCGCGTTTCTGGCCGGATCGCTCGGGATATTTCTTCTGCTCCTGTTGATGAACCGGTTGCGATTCACGAACCTCTGGTTGTATCTCGTTCCCGGCGTCGCGATGTGGTATTGCATGCTCCAGTCCGGCGTGCATGCCACCATCTCCGGCGTGCTGCTCGCGTTCGCCGTTCCGTTTAACACGAAGGATGGCGAAGCGCGGAATGTTTCGTATCAACTGCAGCATGTTCTGCATAAGCCGGTGGCGTTCGGCATCATTCCGCTCTTTGCGCTGGCAAATACCGCCATTCTGCTGCCGGACGATCTGTTGGGAAGCCTGTCGGGACATAATTCGATCGGCATCATCGCCGGATTGTTCGCCGGAAAGGTCCTCGGCATCTCTCTCTTTTGCTGGATCACCGTGAGGACCGGGATGGGAAAACTGTACGACCGGATGACTTGGCATCATTTGATCGGCGCGGGATTGCTCGCCGGGATCGGTTTTACCATGTCCATATTTATCACCAACCTCGCCTTCACCGATCCGGACATCATCATCAGTTCGAAACTCAGCATTTTGGTTGCGTCCATGCTTTCCGCACTCTGCGGACTTGCGTACATCCGGTTCACCTCCGCCGCCGACCGCTGAACCATCGTTTCCCCGGGGAAAAATTACTCGATCATTTTTCGGTGGCACTCCGCCGGGGAAAAGATTATACTGTCCCTCGACGCGAACAATCAAGGAACGCCGATCCATGCTGATGGTTGATTATTTTTTACTGGTTCTTCTCTCCGCGATATGGGGAGCATCGTTCATCTTTATGCGGATCTTGTCGCCGGCGCTCGGTCCGGTGATCGCCGCCGACATGCGATTGCTGATCGCCGGCGTGTCGCTGGCCCTGTTCATGCGATCGACCGGCGCCGCACTGCAGTGGAAGCAGAACGGCCGTCGGTACGTGATCATCGGCATGCTCAATTCGGGGATCCCGTTTCTGCTCTTTTCGACCGCCGCGCTGTATCTCCCCAGCTCCGTCTCGGTCATCATCAACTCGCTGACCCCGCTCTTCACCGCCATCGGTGCCGTCATCTGGTTGAAGGAAAAATTCACGATTAAATTGCTGCTCGGATTGTTTCTCGGCATCGGCGGCGTGGCAGTCATCCGGAGCGGCGGCAGTTTTGAACTGAACACGATGACGACCGTGTCCATGATCATGTGCATTGTCGCCACAATGTTCTACGGTGCAGGGGGGATTTATTTGAAAAGAAATGCGCAGGATATCGGACCGACGGCGATTGCCACGGGAAGTCAGCTGGCGGTCGGAATATTATTTCTTCCGTTGATCTTCTTTTTCCCCGCTCCGGCGCCGGTCACATGGGAGATCGCCGGAACGATGGCCGCATTCGCCGTGCTCTGCAGCGCCGTCGCGTATATCATTTACTACCGGTTGATGAAAATCCTCGGTCCCACCAAAGCGGCCACCGTCACTTTTTTGATTCCGGTGTTTGGATTCATCTGGGGTGCGCTCTTCCTGGATGAAGAGATCACCGCCGAAATGCTTATCGGCGGCGCCATCGTGTTGTCGGGAATTTATTTCGTCACCGGGAAAAAACTTCCTTGGGGGAAACGGTGAATCGGACGTCCACTCTTATGCTGTTCCTGTTTTGTTCCCTGGTTGCCCGCGCGCAGTATTCGTGGCAAATGCAGTTCCCCTCCCTTCCGGCCTTCTCCAATCCGGTGGAAATCGTTCATGCGTACGACGGCACGAACCGGATGTTCGTCGTCCAGCAGCGAGGGATCATTTATGTGTTGGAGAATACCCCTTCGGTGTCCGTGCGAAAAGTGTATTTAAATCTTTCGGACCGGGTGTCGCCGTCCGGCGGCGAAACGGGATTGCTCGGGCTCGCATTCCATCCCTCCTATCCGGACAGTCCGTATTGTTACGTGAACTACACGCGGACCACCGATTCGCTTCGTTCGTACATCGCACGGTACACCGTCAGCGTTTCGAATCCGGACTCAGCCGTACGGGAAAGCGAACGTATCCTGCTGACCTATACACAGCCTTATAATAATCATAACGGCGGTTCGCTGAATTTTGGACCGGACGGATTTCTCTATATCGCTTCCGGCGACGGCGGATCGGGAAATGATCCGGGAAACCGGGCGCAGAACAGAACGACCTTGCTCGGAAAAATTCTCCGGATCGACGTCGACCGTACCGATGCCGGTGTGAACTATTCCATTCCCGCTACAAATCCGTATTACAACAATACTTCGGGGTATCGTCCGGAAATTTATGCGTATGGACTGCGCAATCCGTGGAAAATGAGTTTTGATCCGCTCACCGGAACATTGTGGGCGGGCGATGTGGGACAGGATGCGCGCGAAGAGATCGACACGATCGTCAGCGGCGGGAATTACGGCTGGCGGCTGATGGAGGGAAACATCTGCACTCCTGCCGTCAACAGTGCCTGCAACGATACGGCCGGATTGATCCGTCCCGTCTTCGATTATCCCAATTTGAATCCGCCGAACGAAGGATCGATCACCGGCGGTTATGTGTACCGCGGTTCGGCCATTCCTTCGCTGTATGGAAAATATATATACGGTGATTATATCTCGGGCAGAACATTTATGCTGACGTTGAACGGTTCATCGGCTCCGGTGAACGTACAAATGTCGGACGAAACGTACGGCATATCGTCCTTCGGCGTAGACACCGCCGGAAATATCTATCTCTGCTCGTTCGGTGCGAGCGGCAGGATCTACAAATTGACCGGTCCGACGACGGCCGTGGAACCGTCGTTGCCTTCCGCGCCGGAACATTTTTCTCTGGAACAGAATTTTCCCAATCCGTTCAATCCTGCCACCGTCATTCGGTTTTCGCTGCATCGCACCGGATTCACCGCGTTGGAGGTCTTCGACCTGTTGGGAAATTCGATTGCGCGGCCCGTATATGAAGTGCGCCATCCGGGATCGTACAGTGAAACGGTCGATCTTTCCGGCTCACCGAGCGGGATCTATTTCTACCGGTTGTCGGTGGACGGACATACCATCGGCAAACGGATGACGCTGATCAAATGACCGGCCGGATGGGGTGTTTTGTTGATGAAAGCCCGCTGTAGCGGGCTTTTTTAATGCCAACGTTCATTCGACAATACGAAGTCCGCTCTTTTCGTCTTATATTGGGTCGTTTCATATAACAGTATTTTCGGACAGTAATTATGACCCAGCCGCCGCCGGCACCGACCTTCTCCCGTTATCAAATCTTCATCATCGCCGTCTTGGCGTTTATTCAATTCACGGTGATCCTCGACTTTATCATCATCGCGCCGCTCGGCGCACTGTTGATGGAGATTATGCAGATCACCCCCGGACAGTTCGGATGGATCGTCTCTGCGTACGCCTTCAGCGCCGGCATTTCCGGTTTTTTGGCGGCGGGATTCGCCGATCGGTTCGACCGGAAAAAGATGCTGCTCTTTTTTTATGCCGGATTCATCGTCGGAACGTTATTGTGCGCGGTGGCGTGGAATTTCCCCTTGTTGCTCGCCGCCCGGATCATCACCGGTATTTTCGGCGGGGTGATTGCATCGGTGTCGCTGGCAATCGTTGCGGACCTGTTCGCGTTGAACGTGCGGAGCCGCGTGATGGGATTTATTCACATGTCGTTCGCCGTCGCCCAAGTGGCGGGAATACCGCTCGGAATTTTTCTCGCCAATGAGATCGGCTGGCACGCCCCCTTCTTTTTGATTGTTGCGATCGGTGTTCCGGCCGGCGCGGCAATGCACAAACTGGTCCGGCCGATCGATGCCCATCTCGCCGCCGGCGGTGCGGGAACAACCAATGCCTTTGGACATCTGCTCGCGACCATTTCGCAGCCCTTTTATCAAAAAGGATTCCTCACCACCACGCTCCTGACGCTCGGCGGATTTCTTCTGATGCCGTTCTCCAGCGCATTTCTTGTCCACAATGTCGGCATTCTGCAGGAAGAATTACCGCTCGTCTTCATGTTCACCGGACTTGCAACGATCGTCCTCATGCCGGTGGTCGGACGGCTGAGCGATTCGATCGGTAAACTCCGCGTTTTCCTCGCCGGTACCGCCATCGCCGCGGTGATGGTGATCGTTTACACCAATCTCACCGTCACGCCGTTGTGGGAGGTGATTCTTCTGAACGTGATCTTCTTCGTCGGGATGGTTTCCCGTATGATCCCCGCCACGACGGTGATGACCGCCATTCCGGAATTGACCGACCGCGGCGCGTTCATGAGCATCAGTTCCTCCCTGCAGCAGGTCTCCGGCGGAATCGCGTCGATTATTGCCGGATGGATCATTGTGCAGGAATCGACCGGCACATTGATTCATTATGATACGCTCGGATATATCACCGTCTCCATGATGCTCATCGGCGCGTGGATGATGATCATCGTCCACCGGCAGGTCGATCTGAAACAATCGGCGCCGCATTCACCTTCCAGCCAACTTCCGTGATGATCCTATGAAAGTCGAAATCTGGTCCGACGTGATGTGTCCGTTTTGTTATATCGGCAAACGGCGGTTCGAACAAGCCCTGGCGTTATTTCCGGGACGCGACGCCGTAACGATCGAGTGGAAAAGTTTTCAGCTCGACCCGGACGCGAAGACCATTCCGGACAAATCGGTGAACGAATATCTCGCCGAACGGAAAGGGTGGTCGCTCGATTACACGCGGCGCGTTCAAGCACAGGTAACGGCGATGGCGAAAGAAGCGGGACTGGTCTACGATTTCGACAAAGCGGTCGTCGCGAATTCGTTCGATGCGCACCGTCTGTCGCATCTCGCCAAACGGCACGGCCGGCAGGATGCGATGGAAGAACGGCTGTTCCAAGCATACTTTACCGAAGGAAAAAATACCGCCGATCATGAAACGTTGACCGCGCTTGCCGCCGAAATCGGTCTGGACGAAGCGGAGGTGCGTTCCATGCTCGCGGGAAACGCGTATGCGGATGCGGTGGAGAACGATATCTTCGAAGCCCGACAGGTCGGCGCACGCGGTGTTCCATTTTTCGTTTTTGACGAACGGTATGCCGTCTCCGGCGCCCAGCCGACGGAGCTGTTCCTGCAGGTGTTAACGAGAGTTTCTTCCGCGTGAACTGAACTCTTCCGGTCCGTCGTGCGTTGTGAAGGGGCGAACGGAATTGCCGTTCTTCTCACTTCACCGGAAAAAGCTCATGAAACTGTATACCCTGGAACAAAAACAATTTCTTCCTCTTTCCCTCGCTTCGGCGTGGGATTTTTTCTCCAATCCGCACAATCTGAAAAAGATCACTCCCCCGTCCATGAATTTCCGGGTGTTGACGGAGATTCCGGAAGAAATGCATGCCGGACTCATCATCCGCTACACGGTCACGCCGGTGTTCGGCATTCCCGTACACTGGGTTACGGAGATCACACATGTCCGCGACCGTCAATTTTTTGTGGATGAACAGCGGTTCGGACCGTACAAATTCTGGCATCATCAGCATCATTTCCGCGAAGTCGAGGGGGGCGTGGAAATGACCGACATCATCCATTATGCGCTTCCGTTCGGCGTTATCGGATCGATGGTGCGAGCGTTGATCGTACGCCGGCAGCTGGACGCGATCTTCTCCCACCGGAAAACGGTGCTCGAACGGATGTTCCCGTCCGTGTAAATTGTCCGCCGGTCCGCCCGGCGTTCGGCGACGGTCGTTTTCGGTGATTGTTATCGGATGAAATTATTTGTACACTTTTGTCCCTGTGTGCATCAACAATTTCCGGAACCGTATGCCGTACGCACCCGCACCCTCCCGATATCAGACCATGACCTACCGCCGTTGCGGCCGCAGCGGCATTAATCTTCCGGCCGTCTCGCTCGGATTGTGGCACAACTTCGGCCATGTGGACGACCTGGAGAATTCCCGCACGATTATTCGCCGCGCGTTCGACCGCGGCATAACACATTTTGATCTCGCCAATAATTACGGTCCGCCCCCGGGCTCCGCAGAAGAAAATTTCGGAACGATCCTCCGGCAGGACCTGATCGGCCACCGCGATGAATTGATCATCTCCACCAAAGCGGGATATCACATGTGGGAAGGGCCGTACGGCGAATGGGGTTCCAAAAAATATCTCGTGTCGAGTCTCGATCAAAGTTTGAAACGGATGGGACTGGAGTACGTCGACATCTTCTATCACCATCGTCCGGACCCCGAGACGCCGCTGGAAGAGACGATGTCCGCGCTCGATCTGATCGTCCGGCAGGGAAAGGCACTGTACGCCGGAATCTCCAATTACCGGACCGACGAAGCGGCACAGGCTATCGCGCTCCTGAAACAGTTGGGCACCCCCTGCCTCATCCATCAACCGAAATATTCGCTCTTCGAACGTTCCGTCGAAAAAGGACTGCTCGACCTTCTCGGCGTGAACGGTGTGGGCTGCATACCGTTTTCGCCGCTGGCACAGGGACTCCTCACGGACCGGTATCTCAAAGGAATTCCGGCCGATTCCCGCGCGGGAAAACCGCACGGGTTCCTGAAAAGCGCGCAGATCACCGATGAAAAATTGTCAACGATCCGGCAATTGAACCAGATCGCCGGACAACGCGGGCAATCGCTCGCGCAAATGTCCCTCGCCTGGGTTCTGCGCGATCCTCGCGTTACATCGGTATTGATCGGCGTGAGCAAACCGGAACAACTCGATGATTCTCTCGGCTGCCTCGCCAACACAAAATTCAGCCCGGAGGAATTGCAGAAGATCGACGAGATCCTCGCATGAGAGGGTGGATCGCGTTGCAATCCGCCGCCAACTTCCTTACATTCGAACACTATTTCGGCCATTGTTTTTCCATAACGTTCCGTCATGCCCGCTGAACACTCCGATCTTCACCCGCTGTATGACAAACTTCGCGAAAGCGAAGAGAAGTACCGCCGTTTAGTGGAGCTGGCGACCGACATTATCTATCGGACGGACGGTGAGGGGCGTTTTACGTACGTCAATCCGGCCAGTCTGAAAACGTTCGGTTATACCGAAGACGAATTTATCGGGAAACATTATCTGGAACTATTCCACCCCGACTTCCGCAACAAGGCCCGGCAGTTTTACGCCACGCAGTTTTTCAACGGGCAATTCACCTCGTATCTCGAATTCCCGGCCGTCAATAAAGAAGGAAAACAATTCTGGCTCGGTCAAAATGTGCAGCCGTTGTTCGAGGAAAAACAAATCGTCGGATTTCAGGCGGTGGCCCGCGACATCACCGAGCGGGTGCTGGCAGAGGAGCAAGTGCGGAAATTGAACGAAGAGCTCGAACACCGCGTGGCGGAACGGACCGCCCAGCTGGAGAATGCCAACCGCGAACTGGAAGCGTTCAGTTATTCCGTCTCCCACGATCTGCGCGCGCCGCTGCTGACCATCAACGGTTTTTCGCAGTTTCTTGCCGATCATCTGAAAGAAACGCTCGATGAGGAAGGGACCCGACTGCTGACGATCATCCGCACCAACACGCAAAAAATGCAGAATCTCATCTCCGCGCTGTTGATGCTCTCCAAGACGAATAAAAAAGAGCTGGAATGCGTACCGATCGACATGGGGTCGCTGGTGAAGGAGGTCTTCCATGATACCGCCTCGCCGGAAGCGCAGCAGAAGATCGAACTCACGGTTTCTGCATTGCCGGATGCGCGCGGCGACCGGCTGCTGCTGCGGCAGGTGTGGACCAACTTGCTTTCCAACGCGATTAAATTTACTTTAGCGAAAGACGAGCGGACGATCATCGTCGGGGGATATGCGGAAGAGAAGGTGTTTGTCTATTTTGTGAAGGATTCCGGGGCCGGTTTCGACATGAAAGATGCCGATAAACTGTTCGGCGTTTTCTCCCGGCTGCATACCGATGAAGAGTTCGAAGGGACCGGCATCGGCCTTTCGATTGTCCGGCGCGCCATCCACCGCCATCACGGCAGTGTCTGGGCCGAAGGGGAGGTCGGCAAAGGGGCAACATTCTATTTTTCCCTCCCGCAATGAGACCGTGTTGTCACAGGGTCACGTCATGAATCTTTTTTCCCATATCGCTGCATAACGAAAGGAACAACACACATGTCGGACGGAAAAGTGAACATCCTCCTGGTGGAGGACAATCCCAATCACGCGGAGCTGGTGATGCGGGCGCTGAAGATGCACAATCTCGCGGAAAATTTTGTCTGGGTAAAATCGGGCGAAGAAGCGACCGATTTCCTGTTCGGCCAGGGAAGTTATGCCGCGCGGGACACGAACAACGTTCCGAAAGTGATCCTGCTTGATTTGAAATTACCGAAGAAGAGCGGATTACAGGTACTGCAGGAGATCCGGATTACCGCCAAAACAAAAAATATTCCGGTGGTGATGCTTACCACGTCGCGCGAAGAGAAGGATATCATCGAAGGACAAAGCCTGGGGCTGAACGGGTATGTCGTGAAGCCGGACGATTTTGAGACATTCGCCGAAGCGATCCGCAATATCGGATATTACTGGCTCGTGCTGAACCAGCTGCCGAAAAAACAATGACCGATGGTACCGGTACCGTTTGTCCGCACCGCCGCTCTTGCCTTTCCGGGAGCGGCGGCCTCGCCCCATTTTGAAAAGGAATCGTTCCGCATCCGCAACAGGATTTTCGCCACGCTCGATGTGGCGCAACGCCGTCTTGTCGTAAAACTATCCCCCGTCGATCAATCCGTCTACAGTGATGCCGCCCGTTCCGCCATCTTCCCGGTTTCCGGCGGATGGGGAGCGCAGGGTTGGACCGTTGTGGACCTTCGCCGCGCGAACAAACGGATCGTTACCGATGTTCTCGCCACGGCGTACCGGACAGTCGCAGAGAAATATTCCGCACGAAAAAAATGACCGACCTCTCAATTCCGCCGCTGATCATCAACGCGGTACGGAACCCAATTCCTTTTTTATGACCGGTGCGACTTTTGTGCCGAACAGTTCGATCGATTTCATCATCTTTGCGTGCGGTATCGTGCCGACGCTGAATTGGAGCAAAAAGCGGTCGTGGCGGAAGAGCGAGTGTTCGTACAGAATTTTATCGATAATCTGCTGCGGACTTCCGACGAACAATGCTCCTTCCGGCGAACATTCCGCTTCGTACCGCGCCCGCGAGGGCGGCGGCCAGTTTCTCTCTTTTCCGATCCTCCCCATCACTTCCGCATACGGCGGATAATAATCATCCAGGGCTTGCTGCGAGGTATCGGCAATAAATCCGTGCGAATTAATGCTCAGTTTCATCTCCGCCGGATCGCGCTTTACGTTAGCGATGGTGTCGCGGTATAATTTCACGAACGGAACGAACCGGTCCGGCGTGCCGCCAATGATCGCCAGCGCCATCGGAAGGCCGAGCACGGCAGCGCGCACCACCGACTGCGGCGTGCCGCCGACGGCGATCCAGACCGGCATTTTTTCCTGCACCGCCCGCGGATAAATCCCCAATCCGTCGATCGGCGGCCGATGCCGTCCCGACCAGCGCAGTTTTTCCGCCTCTCTGATCTTCAGCAGCAGCTGCAATTTCTCTTCGAAGAGCGAATCATATTCTTCCAGATCGAATCCGAACAGCGGGAATGATTCGATGAACGACCCCCGTCCCGCCATAATCTCCGCCCTTCCGCCCGAAAGCAAGTCGACTGTTGCGAAATCCTGATAGACGCGGACCGGATCGTCGCTGCTCAGGACTGTTACCGCGCTGCTGAGGCGGATGTTTTTTGTCTTCGCGGCCGCAGCAGCGAGAACGACGGCGGGAGACGAGACAAGATATTCCGGCCGGTGATGCTCCCCGACGGCAAACATGTCCAATCCCAGCTGATCCGCCAGCACGATTTCTTCCATCAGATCGCTCATCCGCTGCTGCGGTGACATCAGCGGTTTGTTGTTGGCATCGATCGGTATTTCGACGAAGGTGTAAATTCCTAATTCCATATTTGACCATTCATTCGTTAAGAGAACATCTTTAAAGAACCCTGTGACTCACACGCCGGATTCCATATCGTGAGCCGTACTACTGATCCATAAAAATCGGAGTGTTCGGTCGTGTCGATGCAAATTCCGCATTGCTGTCTTTTCGACTCTTCACTATCTTGTGCGCCGGTACAATCTCAGGAATATACTATGAAAAATATTCTTATGGCGCTTCTTCTGTTGTTGATTTTTCTTCCGATGGTGAGCACCGCTCAAGAGATGGAAACATTGTTCGGAGAAGGGGTGGATCAGCGTTTTGTTTGGTCGCTGGATGTCCGGACGATGTCCGTTCAACAATCCATAGGAACTTCGATCGGCTGGTCGGGAGGAATGGTGTTCAACGAAACATTCATCGCCGGCGGGACCGTCGCCGCGAATCTCACTCATTCAACGGTCAATGCTGCCGTGGCCGCCGCGTTTGTCCGATATGTGCACGATCCGCAGAAACTTGTTCATCCGTTTGCGGCGGTGCTGTTGGGTTCGGGAACGGTGAAGGATTACGAACAAGCGAAGACGAATCCGTTCGATAATTTCGGGAATGTTTTCGGCGCCGGATATTATTTTATTGAGCCGGAAATCGGATACGAACTTAATGCCAGCAACACCGCGAAGGTGGCGTGTTCCATCGGGTACCGGTTGGTCAGCGGGGCGGATCCGGCCCATCCTTCCGTTGTGCTCTATCGTCCGGGAAACGGCGATTTGTCGGGATTCCAATTCGCCGTCACGCTGCAATTCGAATAATCAGAGGAAACCCCTCGATCGACCGGCGTTCGTACTCGCAATGGTGAAGTACCGCGCTATTTATACGACCGCATTTTTCCACTTCCCGCGCGTAAATAACCACAACGTGAAGACGCCGACCGCGGTTTCGGACACGAAGATCGCCCAGAAAACGCCGCTGTGTTCCCATCCGAGCGTCTTCGCCATAACGTACGACAACGGAATCTGAATGAGCCAAAAAAACACCAGATTGATTTTCGTCGGCGTCACGGTATCGCCCGCACCGTTGAATGCTTGTGTCGCCACCATCCACC
The DNA here is from genome assembly GCA_964603685.1 of uncultured Chitinophagaceae bacterium. Lineage (GTDB taxonomy): Bacteria > Bacteroidota > Ignavibacteria > UBA10030 > UBA8401 > UBA8401. Next base: position 11,882 of record CAZRWF010000025.1, on the reverse strand, counting down.
AGCCGTACACAAAATAGGAATACGAAACAATCGTCAGCCAGAGGGACCCGACCTCGATTACGGCCGGATCATCGGTGAAAAATCCGATAAGTGCGTCGCTGTACAGATTGTAGGTGACCGAAACGACGATCAGAAAGGCCATGTTCCACGCGCCGGTGAGCCACACCGACCGCTCGGCGCGATCCGGCTGCTTCGCGCCGAGATTTTGTCCCACAAGCGTTGCCACCGCGTTGGACATTCCCCACGCCGGCATCAACGTGAACATCATAATCCGCATGGCGATTGTGGCGCCGGCAACGACGGTGCTGCCGAATTCCGCCAGGATACGCATGATGAAGATCCACGACAACATCGCCACAATCATCTGTCCGATGCCGCCGAGCGAGGTGCGGACAATATTCGTCAATGTTTCCCACTGCAGCCGGACCTGTTCGCGGAAAACACGAAGATGTTTGCTGCCGTGGAATAACATCCAGAACTGGATCGTCACCCCGGTGCCCCGTCCGATGAGAGTCGCGATCGCTGCCCCTTCAATTCCCAATTGCGGAAACGGTCCCCAGCCGAAGATCAAGATCGGATCGAGGATCATGTTCAGGCCGTTCGCGATCCACAATACCCGCATGGCGATGGCGGCATCCCCTGCGCCGCGAAAGATGGCATTGTTGATGAACAGCAGCATCACCACCACGTTTCCGCCGAGGGTCCACTGCATGTAGCCGTACCCGTGTTCCAACGTCCACGGATCGGCCCCCATCAGCGTGAGAAGTTCTTTGGAATAAAAGATCCCGGCGATGGCGAACGGGATGGAAACAACGATCGCCAGAAAGATCGCTTGCACCGCTGCGTCCCCCGCTTTCTCTTTTTCTTTTTCACCGATCCGCCGTGCGACAACGGCGGTCACCGCCGTGGCAAGCCCCATCCCGATGGAATAGAGTAGAAATAAATATGTTTCGGTCAATCCGACGGTCGCCACGGCGGAAGCGCCCAGCGCGGCGACGAAATAGATATCCACCACGGCAAAGGTGGATTCCATAATCAATTCCAGGATCATCGGGATGGCAAGCAGGAAGACCGCTTTACCCATGCCGATCTTCGTATAATCCGCTTCGGTGCCGCGGATTGCATCTTTCAAGTCATTCCACAGTGACCGAGCGGTCGTCTGTTCCAGTATGACGGTCTGTTCCGGATTTTCCATCGTTCCCTTTCAGCGGTGCAATAACAGTGTAATCGATTTTCTTGTTGTAGTACGGTTGTTTCTTTTTGCGGCACACAATATAGCAGAATATTTTCACATTGTACTACGCCGGCGGCGGAATTGTGCGGACAATATCGGCCGACGATCCGCAGCGGAGGTGTTACGGCCGAATGTTGACATTTCGGGAAAAGATATTGTCCGGATCATAACTTTTTTTGATCTCTTTCAGCCGCCGCATGGTTGCGGCAGGATACACCGCGGACACTTCGCGCTCCCCCGCACCGCTGAAGAAATTCACATACGCCCCCTTGGTGTAACCGTGCAGTGCGTTCCACACAGAAAGTGCGGCGGCGGATTGTTCCTCCGTGGCATCTTTCGGCACAAAGGCAGCGGAGATCATCAGCACTTCGGCGGACCGGTGTGCGAAGGCGGTGGACATCGGATCGATGCGGTTCATCGCGCCGCCGACACTCCGCAGCTGCAGTACCGGGCTCTCCTCCTTGCAATGTTTCGCGGCGATCAAGTCGATCAATTCATCGGTCAGATCATCCACGAACCCGTTATTCACCAGCGCCTTCACTCCTTCGGGCGGATGGGGCTCTTCCAAGACATCGACATATTTTTTTCGCACAACACCGTTCTGCACCACCGTGCCGATCCGGAGAAGCGGATCGATCGCATTCTGCGCCGCTTGTTCATCATCACCCGCGTAACAGCACCACGCCAAAGCCGAAGGGGGATTTCCGAAGAACGCCGGCATCATCAGAAACATCACCGTCAATTCCTCCGGCGCCTTCCGCATGTGATCGCGCCATCCTTTCAGGAGGCCGGAAAGATCGTTCAGAGCATAGACGATCATCCCGGAATACACAAACGTCACCGGCTGTGTGATAAATTCAAAGGAGGTGACAATACCGAAGTTTCCGCCGCCGCCCCGGATCGCCCAAAAAAGGTCGGCATGTTCGTCGTTCGACACGCGGAGGATATTCCCCTCCGCGGTAACAATTTCCGCCGATACCAGACTGTCGATCGTCAATCCGTACTTCCGCACCATCCATCCGACACCGCCGCCGAGCGTGAGTCCGCCGACGCCGACGGTCGTGGAGTCGCCGGAGGTAATCGCCCATCCGTGTTCATTCAAGACCGATGCCGCCTGCTTCCATGTGGCGCCGGTGCCGATCCGGACGAGTCGTCGCGATGGATCGAGCACCTCCACACCGTTCATCAGCGAACAGTCGATGATGATCCCGCCGTTATTGGTGCAATGACCAGCCACACTGTGCCCGCCGCTGCGGACGGAGAGAGTGAGCGATTCGTTCTTCGCCCGCCGGAGCGCAACGGCGACATCGCCGGCATGTTTCGGACGGACAATCAGTGCGGGCGTTCCGGATCCGGCATACGACGTGCTGAATGCGGGATAACGCGGGTCGGAAGGAAGAATAATCTCGCCGGTAAATTCTTTTTCGAGTTCATGAATGTTCATGGTGTGTCCGATCGAAATTGCTTCTGTTCATGATGTTCTCCGCCCTTCACCGACAAGAGAAACTGCAGTCGGTCCATATTCTGTTCGTTGGCGGTCGGGATGAAGTGTTTGATTTTTTCGAACTCGTCGTCCTCGGCGAATACCATGCTCCATTTCAGCAACGTCGCACCTTCCAGGTCCGCGAACTCCGCCGTTGCCCGGTACTGGTGTCCGGATCGATGATCGAACACGATCCGTTCGGGCGCTTTCACCTCACGGTAAACACATTCGTTCGGATACCGTGTTCCGTCCGGTCCGATCATGGTGTATTTCCAGTGGCCGCCCGGTTTCGGTTCGAAAAGATGGAAGATGTTGGTAAATCCTTCCGGTCCCCACCACCGCGACAGCAATTCCCCTTTCGTCCAGGCTTCGAAGACCTTTTTCCGCGGGGCGATGAATCTTCGGACGGTGATGATTTCGTTTTTTCCGGCTGCCATCGATGCGATTATCGTTTGGATTCCACGTGCATTTTGAAATTGTTCAGGATCCCCTGCCAACCTTCCCGCTGCAATTCCGGTGTGTTTTCGGATTCGGGGTCAAATGTTTCGGTGACGGTGGTGGTCGCCCCGTGCGCGGTGAACGTGATGCTCACTTTCCGGCCGTCTTCCATCGTGTAGGCGATCGTCCGGTGTCGCTCGACAACGTCGTATGTTCCGGTAAAATCGAAACCGATGCTGCCGTCTTTCGCTTCCATTCGTGTTAAAAATTTTCCGCCGACGCGCAGATCGTTCTGCGCGGAGGGGGTGTGCCACTCCGGCGATCCGACCGCCCATTGTGTAATATCCTCTGGAGCATTCCACATTTTCCACACCTTTTCCACCGGTGCGTTCACCGATACTTCCACGGTGATTTTTGGTGACGATGTGCTCATCCGTTTATCCTTCCTTTCCGTATTTTTCTTCGTATAGTTTGTTGATCAATTCTTCCGACGGACGGATCTCCCAGGTGCCTCCCATCCGGGTGGAGGGGTGATTGGTCATCAATTGAATCGCCTGATTCAAATCGCGCGCTTCGAGAATCAGGATGCCGCCGAGCTGTTCCTTTGTTTCGGCAAACGGGCCGTCCGTGATGACGGGCTTTCCGTTCCTCATCCGGATCGTGGTGGCCGTGTGAATGCCCTGCAACGCTTCGCCTCCGGTAAAATGGCCGTTCTTTTTTAATTCGTGATCGTACGCCAGGCACTCGTCGAGAAAAAATTGCTGCTGCTGTTCGGTCCAACCGTTCACCAGTGCATCGCTGATATATCCTAAACAAATATATTTCATGGTAATAGAGAGTTGAAAAATTGTGAAATCGTGAAACAGTTCGGTTTATTTTTTTCTTTCCACGGCATCGCGGACGATCGAACTTTCCGCCGCCTTCGCCGCTGCTTCCGGCCAATCAGTCGCCGGTTCGAATACCTGGCGGATCTCGATTGTATCCCCGTCCGCCGCCGGAATCCGTTTCGCCCAAGCGATCGCTTCCTCTTTGGAGGCGAATTGAACGTGCCAATAACCGCCGAATACTTCTTTGGATTCGATGAACGGACCGTCGATGACGGTCGGCTTTCCCTTCGAAAAAGTGAGCCGCGCCCCTTTTTCAATCGGATGAAGCCCGTCAAGCGCGATCAGGTGTCCCCCGTTCGCCAGCTCCTCATTGTACTTCATCATGGCCTTCACCGCTTCCGGATCGGGAGCGTGGTCGGCCCCGACCCTTTTTCCTTTTCCCCCTTGATAGACCTCCGGGATCATAAACATGACAAACCGCATCGTGATTTCTCCTTATAAAATGTTTTACGTATCGTCGAATGACGCTGCCGAAATTCGACACGAAAAGAGATTATTTTTTTGATTCCATGTGTTGCCGCATTTTTTCCTCTTTTTCGCGCAATTCCGGGGTATAAGCATCGCCAAAATCTTCGGCTTCAAAAACTTGGCGGATCTCCAATTCCGACTCACCTCCCATAGGATTCGGGCATTTTTTTGCCCACGTGACTGCCTCGTCCATGGATGAACACTTCCAGATCCAAAATCCTGCGATTAATTCTTTCGTTTCGGCGAACGGACCGTCGATCACGGTCCGGGAAGTGCCGGAAAATCGGATCCGTTTCCCCTTCGCGCTGGAATGCAGTCCTTCCCCGGCCAGCATAATTCCGGCCGCCACCAATTCCTCGTTGTATTTCGTCATTTCGCTGAGCAATTGTTCGCTCGGCATCACTCCTGCTTCGGAGTCTTTGTCCGCTTTGACGATGACCATAAATTTCATTGCCGTCTCTCCTTTTGATGTGAATGGTTTCCTTTGTTCCCCTCTTTGTCGATTAGGGGGAATGGAAATCGACATCGTTTTTCACAATTTTATTTTATTTGATCACATCATCGTACTTCATAGAAAATAATGCCTTTTCATGGATCAGTATCCGGTTTATCGGTCAAATTGATCCATTCAAAAAGATATTGGTCATCAAATTCTACGGCATATTCTTTCAATGTTTGAAGATACTCTTCCTGAAAGGTTTGCTTTTTATGGTGTTCTTGCTGGTTTTGAATGTATTGCACAACGCGTTGAATATTGGAATGAGAATGAGAGAATGCGCCGAAACCTGCCTGCCAATGGAATTTTCCCGGCACCCATTGTTTTTCATTGATAAATCCCGATGAACCCGCTTTGATATCGCGGACAAGATCGGAGATGGTCATCGTCGGACGTAGTCCAACAAAGATGTGCATATGGTCCGGCTCACCGTTGATCGCAATCAATTTCTGTCCTCTGTTGGAAACAATTCCGGTGATATACTTGCACAGTTCATCGTTATGCCGCCGGGGTATCAAATTATACCTTCCTTGAACGGCAAAAACGCTATGGATATAGATTTGTGTGTACGTGTTTGGCACAAAATTCTCTTTGATGGAGGTCGCTCCTACGGAGCTATTGAGATGGTCGACTCTTTTGTTATCAATAGTGCGCGCCTACGGCGCTCATTTTTCTGTCAAACATTTTTTTCGGCATTTAATACCATCTGAGGCGGAACCGGTTAAAACCGATGTTTAATTATATGAGTTTTAGAATAAATAGAGCGTGCTTACGGCGCTCAAAGACCTGTGCAACATATTGTTCTTCATCTCTGGCATTTTCCAAGACGCGCACCCTTGAAACCGATTGATGATAGTATAGATTTTAATCGTGATCCGTGCGGGCCAGCGGCATTGTTTGAACAAATTAAAATATTATTTGTGCAGCACAATTTCGAAATTCATTTTGAACAGTGAACCGCTCCGTAGG
>CAZRWF010000025.1:0-5807 GCA_964603685.1 uncultured Chitinophagaceae bacterium | reverse complement strand
CCGTAGGGGCGGACTATGCTACTGATGCTAATTCTTTTAACTTCTTTTCCAAAAACCGTCGTTCCGGCTCTTGCTTTGCGAGCGAAAGGGCCCGTTCAAAAGCCGATTTCGCTTCCGCTGTTTTTCCCAGGCGACGGAGCATCTCTCCCCGGGCGGAGTAGAGAAGGTGATATTCGGCGAGATCTCCCCGTTTCAAAATCCCGTCGATCAGGCCGAGTCCGGCCTGAACACCATCCTTCATCGCCACCGCCACTGCGCGGTTCAATTCGATCACCGGCGAGGGATCCATTCTCAACAAAAGATCGTACAGACTCACGATCTCCTCCCAGCGTATTTCGTGCGGCGCCGATGCTTTGGCGTGAACGGCGGCGATCGCCGCTTGCACGGTGAACGGACCGAACCGGCGGCTGGCGACGGACTCTTCCGTCAGGGCGATCCCCTCGGCGATCATCGCGCGGTCCCATCGGTTCCGGTCCTGATCCTCCAGCAGAATCATGTCACCCGATGCATCGGTCCGGGCGTTTCTCCGCGATTCCTGCAGCAGCATCAGCGCAAGCAATCCGCGCACTTCCGGCTCGGGAAGAAGCTGCAGCAGCACACGGCCGAGCCGGATCGCTTCACCGGAGAGATCGGCGCGTGTGACTGCATCACCGGACGAAGCGGAATATCCTTCGTTGAACACCAGATAGATTACATGGAGCACGGCATCCAGTCGATCGGGAAGTTCGGATTGCGACGGTATCTCGTACGGGATCTTCGCCGCGCGGATTTTCGCTTTGGCACGAACAATCCTCTGCGCCAACGTTGTCGGCGTGGTAAGAAACGCGCGGGCGATCTCTTCAGTGGTGAGATCGCACACTTCGCGCAGTGTAAGCGCGATGCGCGCTTCGGGGGACAACGCGGGATGACAACAGGTAAAAATAAGCCGCAGTTCGTCATCCTGAATGCCCGTATCAATCTGTCCGGTGATGTCTTCTGTGTCGGCTTCCAGCCGTTCCGTCCATCGCTCCGGTGCATCCTCTCCCGCCTGCCGGTCCGGAACAAACCGTGCATTGCGCCGCATGGCATCGATCGCTTTGAATCGGCCGGCGGAAATGATCCAGGCGCGGGGATTGGCAGGAATTCCTTCGTTTTTCCATTGTTCGGCGGCAGCGGCAAAAGCATCGTGCATCGCATCTTCGGCAGAATCAAAATCCCCGAGCAGACGGATCAGCGTGGCAAGGATTCGCCGCGATTCGGATTGGTAGAGCGCATCAATCGTTGTGCGGACACTATCGGCGGATATATTATGCATGATAGATAATACTGGATGCGGAGGGAAAAGGCAAGAAGAGGGGTGATGCGCGAATCAGGCTGCACAATTCCGCGTTCACGGATAACAGATACGCGCTTAGGATTCCATCGCGAACATATGATAGAGAAAGTGAAGTGTGTGTTTATTTTTTGTCTTTTTTAAATGTCATGTTTCGCTTTTTCATTTCTGCGGCGAGTTTTTTCATCGCATGCGGACCGACTCCATGCAGGTCGGCCACTTGCCGCTCGGTTAATTTCGTCAACTGTTTCAACGACGAAATTCCCGCCGCTGCCAATGCGTTCTCCGCCGGCCGGCCAAGTTTTTCGGGCAGTGGGATCAAAGTTGTCCGGGAGGTTTTGGCCGGCGCCGTGTTGCCTGTATTCCGCAATGCATTTTCCACCACCCGCTGTTTTACAATATTTTTCACCACGGAGAGAGGAATCGTCATATCCGGATAAAAATGGATCGTCGTTCCCGATACGGTGAATGTCTTCAGCGCGCCGCGGTAATCGGAAAGGATCTGCTTATTCACCACATACAAGCTGAGATGGTTCCGCTGCGCCGCGAAGAATACCAGCGGTCCGTTCTGTTTGTAACAGGGAATACCATAACTGATCACCTCTTCGGCCTGCGGCGCCGCAGAGCGGATGGCGGCACGAAGCGCCGAGAGTGTCCGCGAAATCTCCGGCGGCTGTGCGGCCAGGTATTCATCCACTGTCCGGACTGATGTGTTCATTCTGCTCATTGGTTCTTTTTCCTTTTTTGGTGAGCTTCAAGCCGGTATTTCGCGCATTGACGGATAAACCGCTCCGGCAGCGGTGATCCATGGGGAAAATGAACGGAACTTTTCGATCCTTTATACCGTGCCGCCGTTGCGTTGAATGTCGCACTGCCGCGAGGGAGGGGATAAAGGGCAATATGTTCTTTCCAACAGGCGAAATAGAGCATCGGCGAACCGTCGATACGCATGACGGGAATATTATAGCTGATCGATTCTTCGCCGCCGGGAAGCGCGGAAGCAATGATTCCGCGGATTGTTCGCATGCGTTGTTTCAGCGCCGGCGGAAGTGCGGAAAGGTATTCGTCCGTCGTGCGGAACTTTTTTACGGATTTTTTCCGTGATGCTGATTTTTTTTCCATTGCTCTCCCGATAAACGGTACACCGCGCATCGATCCGATCCGAAGGTACGATGCTCCACAAAAATAAATCCGAGGCGTTCGTAAAAACGGATTGCTTCGACGTTCGATTTCAGCGGATCGATCACCACCGCCCGCACAGCCGGATCGCGAAAACACCGATCGAGCGCGAGACGCATCATCATCGTGCCGTACCCTTTTCCCCGATCCCGTGCTTCGCCGATCCAAATATCGATGGCGCGGAGGTTCGGCCCGCAATCGCCCCAATAGCGGGTCTCTTCCCGCTCCGGATCGATAATTTGAATGAACCCGACCGGTCTCTCTTCCGCTTCGGCCACCAGCTGTTCCCGCCATTCCGGATTCTTCCGCAGTTCCGTCTCCCAATTCCAATCGTCATTCGGATCGGAGGCAATCACTCCTTCGTCCTCATCCCATCGGCGGAGGATCGCGAGGTCTTCGATGGTCGCATCGCGAAGCGTAATTTTTGCAGGACTATTTTCCACTTGCAGGGATTTTTGGTTTGGGATTAAAGGTTAAAAGTTGAAGGTTGAAGGTTAAGGGTTAAGGATGCCTTTTTAAGAATAACAATTTGTATTTCTTTAAATTCAATATTGTTTCTTGAATCCAGCATCCAGCATCCAGTATCCTGCATCCTGTATCCTGTATCCTGCATCCAGCATCTAGCATCCAGCCTCACACCCCCTGATTTACCGCCGCGTTTCTCTTCCGGTATAATGCTCCGCCGAGAAATACCAGCGGCAGCGTGGTGACTGCGCCGACGACACCGTACCAGAGCGGACCGAGATCTTTCATCGCGATCGTTCCGAATATCCACATCAGCGTGCCGAAACCGCCCGAGATCCACAGCGCTTTGGACGCCATTTCCCGCGCAATCAATGCGGTAACGTATGCAGCGCCGACGGTGATGACAAACCGGTAGCTCAACGCCAGAAGCCATAATTCGACATCAAAGTATGGCTGGCCGTACGGCGGGTAGACGCCGGCAACGTGGAACAGATGATCGAATGCCGATGCGACCAGCGCATTGATGAGAATGGCGGCAAACACCGCTTGTGTGATTCGTTTCATGTGACGGTCCTGTTGGTGTAGAACGGTGGAAAAAATTGTCAATCACAACGCAGCGATCAGCGCCGCCATCTTTTCCCGCACCGATTGGTCGGGAATCGGTCCGTATCCCGCCCCCATATTATCCGCCGCGTGTTTGGGATTTGATGTTCCGGGAATGACGCATGTTACCGCCGGTTGGGAGAGGATAAACTTCAGGAAAAATTGTCCCCAGCTGTTGATGCCGTATTCTTTTACCCAGCCGGGAAGTTCTTTTCCGCGCACAGCCGAAAACAGCGATCCTTTTTCATACGGTTCGTTGATGATCACCGCAACGCCGCGGTCCTTCGCCGTCGTAAAGAGCGAACGTTCAGCGTTCCGAACACGGATGGAATAATTGCATTGCACAAAATCAATCCGTTCCGTTCGGATGATCCGTTCCAGTTCGTCGTGGGCACTGGTTGTATAGTGGGTTATTCCGATATACCGGATCTTTCCGTCGGATTTCCATTGGCGGAGCGTTTTTAAGTGCGTTTTCCAGTCGACCAGATTGTGGATCTGCATCAGATCCATGGTATTCCGCCGCATTTTCCGCATCGACGCGGTCATCTGGTCGATCCCTTCCCGTTCTCCGTCGGTCCATACTTTGGTCGCATAAAAATATTTCTCCGCGAGTCCGCTCGCGGCCGTCAGATCGCCGACCACTTCTTCGGAGCGTCCGTACATTGGCGATGAGTCGATCACGCTCCCGCCCTGTTCCGCCATCACGGCAAGAACCTCCCGCAACGGCTTCCGTTCTTCGTCCTTCGGACCAACATCGAACTGCTGCCATGTGCCGAGTCCAACGACGGGGAGCAATTCGCCGGTGGAGGGAATCGGCCGCTTGGTCATCACCGGATGTTGGCCGGGCCGGACCAGCGAAGGGAGAAGAGAATGAACTCCGGCCGCCGTCAGTAATTGTACGGCTGTTCTCCGCGTGATCGTCCGTTGATTCATAGTACCATTCTTCCGCTGTGTGCTTCAAAAAGGTAAGAACGTTGATAGTGAGTTGCAAGTTGGGTATTTTACCTGCACCACACCGTGTGAACAGACAACATACTTGATCAACAACTCCCTATGCGAATTCCTTCGGTCTCTTCTCCTCTCCTCGCGGTCACCCTCATTCTTTTTGTTGCCGCGACGAACGTTGTTCCGTCGCAACCGTCGAAAAGCGAAAATAAAGAGACCGTCGTGCTGCTGCACGGACTGGGCCGCGGAAAAAGCATCCTCACCAAACTGGATGAGTGGCTGCAGAATGCCGGGTTTGCCACCGCGATCGTCGATTATAAATCCATCGGCCGTTCGCCTCGGGAGATTATGAACGATGTTGCAGCACAGATCTCGGCATTCCGCCTCGATACGCACCGGACCGTTCACTTTGCCGGACATTCACTCGGCGGCTTGATGATCCGCGCGTATTTGGACAGCATCCATCTTCCGAATTTGGGACGCGTCGTACTCATCGGCAGTCCGAACAAAGGAACGCCGTTCGTCGACTATTTTCAGGATTCGTGGATCATGAAACTCGCCGGACCGGCGGCGGCGGCGCTCGGCACTGGTGATCGGAGTTTTCCCAAAACGCTTCGCCCTCCCTATTATCCGGTCGGCGTGATCGCCGGAATTTCCACCACGTTCAACAACGATGATTTTATTCCGGGAGAAGACGACGGCATCGTGCCGGTGGAGTCGACGAAGATCGACGGGATGACCGATTTTCTCCTGCTGCAGGTCTCCCACTCCTCCCTTCCGCGCAATGAACTGGTCGGAAAACAGGTGGTTCGTTTTTTGCGGAGCGGATCATTTGATCATTCTTCGGCGGCAGGAAAATGAACGCCGTTCTTCGTCCGATCGAACAACGCGACAACGCCGAAATCGCCGGGTTAATCCGGAACGTCTTCCGCGAATTTAAGATCGACAGACCCGGAACGGTCTATACCGATCCGACGACCGATAATCTTTTTTCGCTTTTTCAAACTCCGGGAAGCGCGTATTGGGTGGCCGAAGAAGAACGCCGGTTGCTCGGCGGCTGCGGAATTTTTCCGACTCCCGGGCTTCCCGAAGGATATGCGGAATTGGTGAAGTTCTATGTCGCCTCTGAATCACGCGGAAAAGGGATCGGCAACCTGTTGATGCAGAAGAGTCTGGCGTGGGCGAAGGAGACCGGTTATACGCACATCTATTTGGAATCTTTTCCCGAACTGTCGAAAGCGGTCAGTATGTACGTGCGGTCCGGATTTACCTCTCTTCCGCACGCCCTCGGCAACTCCGGTCA
>CAZRWF010000024.1:22365-36076 GCA_964603685.1 uncultured Chitinophagaceae bacterium | reverse complement strand
TTTTGTCGCGGGTGTTACACCTCTTCCCATTCCGAACAGAGAAGTTAAGCCCCGCTGAGCCGATGGTACTATATGGGAGACTGTATGGGAGAGTAGGTCGATGCCTGATTTATCGTAAAAATCCCGCCCGCGAAAGCGCGGCGGGATTTTTTTTTACTCCGCCGTTCAGGGCAGAACCGCAATTTGTTTTTTTTACCGGTTGAATTTTTTGTATCTTGCTGCCGGACCATCGAATAATTCATCTAACCACTGAATGACCATGAAAATTTTGATCACAGGCATTGGAGGGTTCGTCGGCAGTCACCTCGCGGAATATTCCGCCGCGCACTCCGATGCGGAAATCCACGGAATTCTTCGCGATCTCGAAAAGGACGAAAACCTCCGCACGATCGCCGGCCGTGTACACCTTTCAACGTGCGACATCGCGGATTTTCAATCGGTCTTCAAAGTGATCAAAGAGACAAAACCGGATGTGATTTTCCATGTGGCCGGCCAAGCGTTTGTTCCGAGTTCGTTCGAACATGCCGCCGAAACCTTCAAAACGAATGTCATCGGCACGATTAATGTCTTTGAAGCGGTGAAAGCCAGCGAGATCTCTCCTCGGATCATCGTCGTTACTTCGGGCGAAGTATACGGCGAAACGTTCGGACTGCCGGCGCTCCATACCGAACAATCCATCCCCCAGCCGGTGAATCCGTATGCCGCGAGCAAAACCAGCGTGGATTATATCGCGCAAACGTACAAAAAGTATGAAGGCCTGAACATCGTCATCGCCCGACCGTTCAACCACACCGGCCCGCGGCAGCGGCCGAATTTCGTCTGCTCCTCCCTCGCGAAACAAATCGTCGGCATACAAAAATCGGGCGCTCCCAAGATCCTCCGCGTGGGGAACATCAAGGCGCGCCGCGATTTTACCGATGTGCGCGATATTGTCCGCGGATACTGGATGCTGTCACAGATCGACAACCGTCATAATTACATCTTCAATCTCTGTTCCGGAACAATTTACTCCATCGAAGAAATTATTCGGCTGTATGAAGAAATTGTCGGGACGAAGTTCGAGTTAAATGTCGAACCGAAACGCCTCCGCGGATACGATATTCAACTTCTGGCCGGCAGCGCGAGTGCGGTCAATCATTCGATCGGCTGGAAAGCGGAGATCCCCTTTAAAAAAACATTGACGGATCTTTTGGAATATTGGACCAATAAGGACAACTAACATGGCAAAAAAAGCATTAATCACCGGTATCACCGGTCAAGATGGATCGTATCTTGCAGAACTGCTTCTGGAAAAAGGATATGAAGTGCACGGCGTGATTCGTCGCAGCAGCTCGTTTAACACCGGCCGCATTGATCACCTGTATAACGACCCGCGCTTTTCCGGTTCGAAATTTTTCCTCCATTACGGCGACGTCACCGACACGAGCAATATCAACCGGTTGCTTGAAAAAGTCGAACCGCAGGAGGTGTATAATCTTGCCGCACAAAGCCACGTGAAAGTCTCCTTCGAAGTGCCGGAATACACCGCCGAAGTGGATGCGGTCGGAACATTGCGCTTCCTCGATGCCATTCGTGAGACCGGAATTACCACAAAATTTTATCAAGCGTCCACCAGCGAACTGTACGGAAAAGTGCAAGAAGTCCCGCAAACCGAAAAAACGCCGTTTTACCCCCGCAGTCCGTACGGCGTCGCAAAACTGTACGGATATTGGATCATCGTCAACTATCGCGAAGCGTACAATATTTTTGCCTGCAACGGTATTCTCTTTAATCACGAATCTCCCCGCCGCGGCGAAACCTTCGTGACGCGGAAAATTACGATGGCCGCCGCCCGGATCAAACTCGGACTCCAACAACAGCTGACCCTCGGAAATCTCAATTCCAAACGCGACTGGGGGTATGCCCCGGAATTTGTCGAAGGGATGTGGAGAATGCTGCAACAGGAAACTCCGGAGGATTTCGTGCTGGCCACCGGTGAAACTCACACCGTCAGAACATTCGTCGATGCGGCGTTTAACGAACTCGGCATCGCACTGCGCTGGGAAGGGGAAGCGGAGCACGAAAAAGGGATTGATGCTAAAACGGGCAAAATTCTCGTCGCGGTCGATCCGAAATATTACCGGCCGACGGAAGTCGATCTGCTCATCGGCGATGCGACCAAAGCGAAACGGAAACTCGGTTGGGAAGCGAAAACGAAATTCGCCGATCTTGCGCGGCTGATGGCCAAAGCCGATTATGAACTGGTACAAAAACGGGGCTATTGAGGTGGAACGGAACGCAAAAATTTACGTTGCCGGCCATCGCGGTCTCGTCGGTTCGGCGATCCACCGTCTGCTGCAACAAAAAGGATATGCCAATCTTGTCGTGCGAACGCATGCGGAACTGGATTTGATCGACCAGCGCGCCGTTGCCGATTTTTTTACCGCGGAAAAACCCGATTATGTGTTCCTCGCCGCGGCGAAAGTCGGAGGAATTTATGCCAATAATACGTATCCGGCTGATTTTATTTATCAAAATCTCGCTGTGCAGAACAACGTGATCCATTCCTCGTATCTTCACGGCGTACGAAAACTGTGTTTCTTAGGAAGTTCCTGCATCTATCCGAAACTTGCCCCCCAGCCGATGAAAGAGGAATACCTGCTGGACGGGAAACTGGAACCGACGAACGAACCGTACGCGGTATCGAAGATCGCCGGCATCTCCATGGCGAAATCATACAACCGTCAGTACGGGACGAATTTTATCTCGGTCATGCCGACGAACTTGTACGGTCCGAACGACAATTATGATCTGCAGAACTCGCATGTCCTTCCGGCGCTCATCCGGAAATTCATCGAAGCGAAAGAGCAGAATGCACCGTCGGTGACCCTCTGGGGAACGGGCAAACCCCGCCGCGAGTTTTTGTATGTGGATGATATGGCGGATGCATGCATTTTTCTGATGGAACGATACGACGGAAACGAGATCGTCAACATCGGAACGGGAGAGGATGTAACGATTCTGGAAGTGGCAGAAATGATCAAAGAGATCGTCGGATTTACCGGGGAGATTCGCTTCGACACCTCCAAGCCCGACGGCACCCCGAGAAAACTGCTCGACGTTTCTAAAATAAACGCGTTAGGATGGAAAGCAGCCACGCCGTTAAAAATAGGACTGCAGCAGGCCATTGCCTGGTATCAACAAAACAAACGGTAAACGTCGAAGAGTTTGAACGGCAGGACAAAAAGTTGTATATTTCCCCTGTCAACGGCATGTTCTGAAGAGTCCGAAGATTTTCTGTGGGACCGCTGTTCTGCCCCGACAAACAACGGCGGGATTCCGTAACGCACGTCGCGCGCCAATCAATCGGGGATGTGGTTTCACCAGGCTGTATTGAGTACGTTGGGGCTGTAGCTCAGTTTGGGAGAGCGATTCGTTCGCAACGAATAGGTCGTCGGTTCGATCCCGATCAGCTCCACAGGAAATTGTAAAATTGATTAATTGCTGAATTGCTGAATCGTTCTTTCAGAATTTTTTTGTTCATGCAATTCCTCAATTCTCCAATTTTCCAATTTACCAGTTTTATTGCCAAGCCCTGTACAACTTTACGTTGGACAACCCTGCCAGGTCCGGAAGGAAGCAACAGCCTCCAATACAGAGTGTGATACAGTAAGCTTGGCTTTTTTTATTTCCCCACACCAGAAACTTGCCTTGCACACCACCCTATCTTTTCGTAAATTTCAAGTAATTTGTGAGAAAAAGGCCGTTAAAGACTATTATCAGTAGTTTTGTACGATTGCGGGTGTTGGAATACAAGTGTTCATCCCGATAACGGGACATTTTTTACCATGTGAAACGAGCAGGTGTTTGTATCCCTGCAGTTCCAACGAAAGGTTGTTGAAGTAATGAAAAAAGAGATTTTGATCAATTCCGTCGGGAATGAGATCCGTATTGCGATCACGGAAGAGAGCAGACTGGCGGAATTATTCGTCGAAACACCCGAAAAGGAGAGAATGGTCGGCGACATCTATTTCGGGAAAGTCGCCAAAGTAATGCCCGGCATTCAAGCCGCTTTCATCAATATCGGACTTCCGCAGGATGCATTCCTGCATTTTTCCGACATCAGCGACGTGCAGGATGAGTATAATGCCATGCTGGATGACGACGATGATGACGACAATGAGGATGAGAACAGCAATACCCCGCCGGCCCCCAAACCGAAACAGGAAAAAAAGCAGCGCGACGACCGCCGACGGCAGGTGAACCTGCAAAAAGGACAAGAGATTATTGTTCAGGTGACGAAAGAACCGGTCGCCAAAAAAGGTGTGCGCGTCACTTCTCAAGTCTCGCTTCCGGGGCGATTCCTTGTCTTGTTGCCGTTCGACGGCAAGGTGGGGATTTCCAAAAAGATCAGCAGTTTCCGGGAACGCCGCCGGCTGCGCCGGTTGGTCCGCAGCATTCTTCCCGCCGGTTTCGGCGTGATCGTCCGGACCAATGCGGAAAACCAGGATGAAAAATTGTTCCTGAACGATCTGGAGTCGCTGTTGGCATCATGGCGCGAAATCGAAAAAAGCGCAAAAGAAGAACAGCCGCCCGCGCTGATCTACAAGGATATGGCGACCACCTCCAGCGTCATCCGCGATCTCTTCAGCGAACAGGTGGAACGTGTGGTGACGGACGACAAAAAACTTTTCAAAGAAATTAAGTCGTATGTGAAGGTCTTTTCGCCGGAGATGGCGGACCGGGTGGAATATTACGGCAAACGGGAACCGATCTTCGACGCGTTCGGCATCGAAAAAGAGATCGCAACGCTGCTGCAGCGCAAAGTGTGGTTGAAACACGGCGGATACATCATCGTGGAACCGACCGAAGCGATGGTGGTGATCGACGTGAACAGCGGACGGTATGCGGCTAGCCGGGAACAGGAAGAAAATTCCCTGCGCACAAACCTGGAAGCGGCGCGCGAGATCGCACGGCAGATCCGCCTGCGCGATCTCGGCGGCATCATCGTGATCGATTTTATCGACATGCTCGATGACCGGAACAAGAAAAAAGTGTACGACGAGATGAAGAAGGAGTTCAAGCGGGACCGGTCGAAACATACCATTCTTCCGCTGACCGACTTCTGTCTGATGCAGATCACCCGC
This sequence comes from uncultured Chitinophagaceae bacterium, assembly GCA_964603685.1. Taxonomy (GTDB): domain Bacteria; phylum Bacteroidota; class Ignavibacteria; order UBA10030; family UBA8401; genus UBA8401. The sequence continues at coordinate 30,950 of CAZRWF010000024.1, read as the reverse complement.
CAGCGTCAGCGGCAGAGCATCATCCACAGTTTCACCGAACCGTGTCCCGTTTGCGGCGGATCGGGAATGATCCAGTCCAAGACCACCATTCTCAGCTACATCGAACGCTGGCTGCGTCGTTACCGCGCCGAAGGAAAAGAATTCCGCCTGCTGCTGCGCGTGAATCCGAGCATGGCGGAATACATCACCAACGGATTTTTCAACCGGAAATGGCAGATGCGGTTGAACTCCTTGAAGTGGATTATGGTCGAAGGGGACAAGTCGCTCCCGATCGACGAGTTCCGTTTTATTTCCATCAAACAGGACAAAGATATTACGCCGGAATTTATCAACTAGGAGATCGTTATGAAGTTCTTCATCGACACCGCCAATCTTGCCGAGATCAAAGAAGCAAACGACCTGGGAGTGCTGGATGGTGTCACCACCAATCCCTCGCTGGTCGCCAAAGAAGGAAAGGAATTTATTCCGCTGCTGAAAGAGATCTGCGCGGTGGTGAACGGACCGATCAGCGCGGAAGTGGTCTCGACCGATTTTGCCGGTATGATGAAAGAAGGGAAAGAACTAGCGAAGATCCACGACAACATCGTGGTGAAACTTCCGTTGATCAAGGACGGATTGAAAGCGGCGAAGGCCTTCCATTCCGAAGGAATCCGCACCAATGTGACTCTCTGCTTTTCCGCCAATCAGGCGCTGCTCGCTGCCAAAGCGGGTGCGACGTACATCAGCCCGTTTGTCGGCCGGCTGGACGATATCAGCACGGACGGCATGCAGTTGATTGAACAGATCGTGACGATCTACAACAATTACGGATTCGATACCGAAGTGCTCGTGGCGAGCGTCCGACACCCCATCCACGTCGTACAAGCGGCGCTGATGGGAGCGCATGTCGCCACGATGCCGCTGAAAGTGATCGATCAATTGATCAAACATCCGCTGACCGACATCGGTCTGGAAAAATTCCTCGCGGATTGGAAAAAAGGACAGGGAAAATGAAACGAACCCCGTTCTTCGACCTACATGTTGCTGCCGGTGGAAAGATCGTTCCGTTCGGCGGTTTTGAGATGCCGGTGCAATACGCCGGAATTATGGACGAACATAAGACTGTCCGCACCGCGGTCGGCGTTTTCGACGTTTCGCACATGGGAGAATTTTTCGCCGAAGGCCCCGGCGCGTTATCGTTCCTGCAAACCGTGACGATCAACGACGTCTCCAAATTGACGCCCGGAAAGGCGCAATATTCGGCGATGTGTAACGAAGAGGGTGGAATCGTCGACGACCTGCTCGTGTATATGCTCGGCGAACAATCGTATATGATCGTGGTGAATGCGGCGAATATCGACAAGGATTGGGAATGGATGAAAGCGCATTGTCCCGCCGATGTCCGGTTCGTCAACAAAAGCGATGAAACGGCCTTGCTGGCGGTGCAAGGCCCGCGGTCGCTCGAGACGCTGCAGAAATTGACGTCCGTCGATCTCTCGGCGATTCCGTATTATCATTTTGTCCGCGGGACGCTCGCGGATGTTGATATGACCATCTCGCGGACGGGATATACCGGTGAACTCGGTTTTGAGATTTACTTCCACGTTCGTCACGCGGAGTCGGTCTGGCGCGCCATCTTTTCCGCCGGCAAAGAATACGGCATTGCTCCGATCGGACTGGGCGCCCGCGATACGCTCCGGCTGGAAATGGGTTTTTGTCTGTACGGAAACGACATCGACCACACAACGAATCCCATCGAAGGGGGATTGGGATGGATCACCAAATTGGGAAAAGGGGATTTTATCGGCAAGCCGGTGATTGAACGGACGAAAAATGAAGGGCCGAAACGAAAATTGGTCGGATTGTTGATGAATGATAAAGCTGTGCCGCGACACGGATATAACGTGACATCGGGAGGCGTCGTGATCGGATCCGTGACGAGCGGAACGTTCTCGCCCTCCCTGGAAAAAGGGATCGCACTGGGATATGTTGCTTCACCGTATGCTGCCGCGGGGACGTCCGTTTCCATCGATGTGAGGGGAAAACAGATCGATGCGACGGTGGTACCGCTCCCCTTCGTAAAAAAATAACGCAGCGGTATTTTTGGGGAAAAATTTATGAAAATCGAAGTCTTTTTTTCACCGTCGCAAATCGACGATCTTTTTCTGCGCGACAAGAACGTGGTCGTGATCGACGTGCTGCGTGCCAGCACCACGGTCATTACCGCGTTGAACAACGGCGCCCGCGAGATCATCCCGGTGAATACCATCGAATCCGCCGTGAAGGTCTCCGGCAACCTGTTCGGCGATGTGGTGCTGCGCGGCGGCGAACGGAACGGGAAGATCATCGAAGGATTTAATCTCGGCAATTCTCCGCAGGAGTACACCGAAGAGGCCGTCAAAGGGAAGTCGATCATCTTCTACACGTCCAACGGCGCACCGACGATGTGGAAGGCGCGGTATGCAAAAAATCTCATTGTCGCCGGATTCGTGAACATGTCCGCCGCCGTCAAACGGATCACCGAATTGAAGGATGATGTGTTCATCCTTTGCGCGGGAAAGCAGACGCAGTTCTGCATTGAAGACGCCGTTTGCGCCGGCATGATCATTAAAGAGCTGATGGACGACAAAAACGCCGAATTTGAATTCAACGATTCCGCCGCCGCTGCGTATGCGTTGTATAAAAATGCGGCGAAAAATATCTTAAAGATGGCCAAATCGTGCGATCACGGGAAATTCCTTGTGGAGATCGGTTTTGAGAGCGACATCGAATTCTGCACGAATGTGGATGCGTTCGATGTGGTGCCGGAATTGGCCGGTAATGTGATCAAGTTGAAGAAAAAAGCAGAACCGGGCGTGCCGCACGTTCCGATCAGCATCGATACATCCGGAGGAAAAGGAGAATAATGGACGATTTTTCCCTGCCGCAACAGGATCTTCCACCGCCGCCGCGCAAGAAAAAATCCGATACCGGAACGAAAAAAAACTCCCACCAGCGTTCGCAGGTCTTTTCGTTCCTCTTGATCGGGTTCGGCATCATGGCGTTGTTGTCGCTCATGTCCTATGCACCGGGCGACGAAGCAAACGGCGACATCCGTTTTTCCGACCTGTACAAAGTGTTCACGAACGATCCGCTCATCCAGCAAAAATCGGAACTGACCTCCAATTGGCTCGGTTTGTTCGGAGCGATTCTCTCCAATTTTCTTATCAACGGAACGGTGGGACTGTTCTCGTTTCTCGTGCCGGCGTTGATGTTGATGTGGGGATGGACGATGCTGCGCAAGGGAGATATCCGCCGATTGGTGTATTTTTCGAACTATGCGATTGTTCTGGCGCTTCTCGGTGCGGCATTTTTCGGACTGCTGCGGAAAACCGGCCTCGCCAACGTGATCTCGCCCGAATGGCACGGCAGTTACGGCGCCTTCTTCGCCACCGTGCTGCACCAGTCCGTCGGACTGACCGGAGGGCTGCTGTTGACCGTGTGGCTGACCATCATCGCCGTGACGTTGGCGGTGGATCTTGATCTCCATAAAACATCCGAACGGCTGAAAGGAATGTTCATCGCTGCCGGCGAAATGTTCGGCGCACACATGGAACGGTGGAAGGAACAACAGGAAATCCGTGCCGCAGAACGGGAAGCAGAAAAGAAAAAAGCGGCCGCGGAGATCAAAGTGAAACGTCCCGACGCCGAGCTGCTCCGTCCGGAAGAATCCGCCGCGACGGCAACCGCTGTTCCGAAAAAAGAGACCGTTCGTCCCGTACCCGTGATCAAACAACCGGCCGCCGAACTTCCTCCTGCCGCGGAGATCGACATTCCGCTCGAAATCCTCGAAGGGGTGAGTGAAAGGGAGGCGGAACTGGAAGAGCGGGAAGTGGAGGATGAAGAGATCGATTACGTTTTTCCGTCAGTGGATCTTCTCGATCCGAAAAAATACGAAGAAAAAATCAGCGACGAAGAGCTGAAGAACAACGCGGCACAGCTGCAAGCCAAACTCGCCGATTTCGACGTGGAAATCGCAAACGTCAGCGTCACGCCCGGTCCGGTAGTGACGCTCTACGAATTGGTACCGGCCACCGGAGTGAAAGTTTCCAAAATTACCGCGCTGTCCAACGATTTGGCTCTCGCGATGCAAGCGCGCGGTATCCGCATCGAAGCGCCGATCCCCGGGAAGGGGACCGTCGGCGTCGAAATTCCGAACAACAAGCCCCAGATCGTCACAATCCGCAGCATCCTGAATTCCGAAAAGTTCCGCGACAGCCGTTCCGCCCTGCCGCTGGCGATGGGGAAGACCATCACCGGCGAAATTTTTATCGACGATTTGGCGAAGATGCCGCATGTGCTCATTGCCGGAGCGACCGGTATGGGGAAAAGCGTCGGGATCAACACGATCATCGCCAGTTTGTTGTACCGGCTCCATCCTTCCGAGTTGAAGTTTATTCTGGTCGATCCGAAGAAGATTGAACTCAATCTCTACGAAAATCTGAAACAACATTTCCTCGCCGTTTCGCCCGACATCGACGAGAAGATCATCACCCAGCCGCAGAATGCGGTGCTCGCCCTGAAGTCGTGCGTTATCGAAATGGAACGCCGTTATGACCTGCTCGCTTCCGCCGGGGTGCGCCATGTGACCGATTATAACGCGCGCTTTAAGGAAGGACGTTTAAAAGGGAAGGATACCGAAACGGTGAAACACCGCTTCCTGCCGTACATTGTGGTGATCGTGGATGAATTGGCCGACCTGATGATGACGACGGCGAAAGAGGTGGAAGAATCGATCGCGCGCATCGCCCAACTTGCCCGCGCGGTCGGCATCCATCTGGTGCTGGCAACGCAGCGTCCGTCCGTGGATGTGATTACCGGCGTCATCAAAGCGAATTTTCCGTCGCGCATTGCGTATGCGGTCTCGTCGAAAATCGATTCGCGCACCATACTCGACGGCGGCGGCGCAGAACAATTGATCGGCCGCGGCGACATGCTCTACCTTTCTTCCAGCAGTCCCAAAGCGATCCGGATGCAGAACGCCTACATCGCGACGGAAGAAGTGGAAAGTATCGTGGAACATATCGGCCGCCAAAAAGGTTACAGCAAACCGTACGAACTTCCTTCCGCGCTGGAGAAGAAAAAAGGGAACGGCGGCGGCGGCGGCGAACGGGATGAATTGTTCGATGAAGCGGCAAGAATCATCGTCCGCCACCAACAAGGATCGGTCTCGCTGCTGCAGCGCCGGTTGAGCGTCGGATACTCCCGCGCCGCACGCCTGGTGGATCAGCTGGAAGATGCCGGAATCGTCGGTCCGTTCGACGGCAGCAAAGCCCGCGAAGTGATCATCGAAGATGAATCCCAGTTGGAGATCATTCTGAAAAGCCTGTAACGACCGTCGTATCCGAGAAAGCCGGCTCATGACATTCTCTGTATTTTTGCTTCTTTTATTGCCGCTGCTCGTGATCGTTCCGCAGGAACGGTCGCCGGAGGACGTTTTTGCCCGGATCCGTGCCGCCTCAGCGGAAATTACCGATGCCTCCGCAACGTACGTGAATACAGTGCAACACCGGTACGGAAAACAGGCCCGCTCCGCTTCCGGACGTGTTTTGATCAAACGGGGAAATAAGTACAGGATCGAAAACGATCTTCAGACAATCGTCACGGACGGCAAAACGGTCTGGATGTACAATCCCGGTACGGCACAGGTGATGATCGACCGGTATCGTGAGCAACGGTTGCCGTTGACCCCCGAAGTGGTCTTGACCGGCCTTCCCAAAGAACTGACTCCGACCGGGGTGCGGGAAGAAAAGGGATGGTTGATCCTGACCGTGATTCCGAACAAAGGAAGCGCCTTGTCCAAAATGTTTACCTCCGCGGAAGTGTGGTGCAGACCCGATCGGTGGATCGTGGAACGGGTCGAATCGAAAGACAGAAACAATACGACGACGATTATCGAACTCTCCGAGGTTCGCCTGAACAGCGGGATCGATGATCAGGAATTTCAATTTACCGTCACCAAATCGATGACTGTGGTCCGGTTGGATCGTCCCTAATGCGTTCGCTTGTGAAAAATACGTTCAGTACGTTGTTCAGTGTCGCGCTGTCGGCGGTCTTTCTTTATCTCGCCTTCCGCGGAAAAGACCTGAACGAGATCTGGCATTCCATCATCGATGTTCATTGGATCTGGTTCATTGTGTTGTTCGCCGGCAGTGCCTTCAGCCACTTGCTCCGTGCCTGGCGGTGGACGTATTTGTTATATCCGATTAAACGGGATGTTTCGCTGCGCAATGCTTTCTCCGTAACGATGATCGGTTATTTGATCAACAATGTGGTCCCCCGCCTCGGAGAATTTTTCCGTCCCTACGCCCTGAAACGGCTGGAGGGTGTCTCCAAAAGTGCGGCGATGGGGACGATCATCCTCGAACGCGTGCTGGACCTGATGACGTTCGCCGTGGTCGTGTTGACGGTGCTGGCGATTTATGCCGAACCGTTCGCACTGTGGTTTCCCGGACTGGCTAACATCGAATGGCTCTTCTTTGTCGGCGCCGGCGTGATGTCCGGATTGTTCCTAATGGTGTTTCTAAAAGCCGAAACCTTGTTCCGTTTTTTTCGCACATTTTTGTTTCTCGTGCCGGCAGCGTTTCGAGTGAAGGCGGATCGGATCTTCGATTCGTTTTTATCCGGATTTCAAGCGGCGAAACATCCCTCCAATTTTTTTATGATCGCCGTGACGAGCTTGTTGATCTGGATCTCGTATATCGTGCTGTTGTTTGTGCCGTTTTATATCTATCGTTTCGGAGAGATATACGGTTTAAATTTTGGCTCGGCGGCGGTTCTGCAGGTGGCTTCCGGATTGGCGTTCGCCCTTCCCACGCCGAGCGGTATCGGCAGTTATCACGCCTTCACCTCCTTCACGCTGACGCAGTTGTTCGCCGTTGAAGCGGAGACGGCCTTAAGTTACGCCGTCTATACGCACATCGTCGGATTTTTGACGACAACGATTCTGGGACTGTATTACTTTTTTGCGGACAAAATCCATGTTGCCGATATGATGACACACGATACCACTGCGGATGACGTATGAAAAAGACCTTCTTGATGATTAGCGTCGTTTCTTTATTGATCGCCCAGCAGCCGCAGGAATTGCGCGGCGTGTGGATCACGAATGTCGACTCCGACATCCTGACGAGTGATACAAAAATCGCGAAGGGGATGGATTACCTCGCCTCCATCGGCATCAACGTCATTTTCCCGGTGGTATGGAACGCCGGTTACACGTTGTATCCGAGCGCGGTGATGAAAAATCTGATCGGGAAGGAAATTTTTCCCGGAACAGCGTACCAAAACCGCGACCCGCTGCGCCGTTTGGTGATCGAGGCGCACCGCAACGGCATTGAGGTGATTCCGTGGTTCGAATACGGACTGGCTGCAAAATATGCCACGAGTGCGACCGATATCGGCGAAATTCTCACCGCACGGCCGGAATGGGCTGCCAAAAACTCAAACGGTAAATTGACGACGAATGTCTCGGGCGGTGGGCTCCCCTCGTTTGTCTGGATGAACGGCATCAATCCCGACGTGCAGCGATTTATGCTTTCGCTGGTGACGGAAGTAACGGACAATTATGATGTGGACGGGATCCAGGGGGATGACCGACTTCCGGCGCTGCCGTACGAAGGAGGATATGATTCCGTGACGGTTGCGCTTTATAAAGCGGAACATCTGGGGGCATCCCCGCCGTCGCATACGGATGCACAGTGGATCCGCTGGCGTGCCGACAAACTGAATGCACTGATGAAGATGATTTTCGATTCGGTGAAAGTGCGCGGGCAGCATCTCATCGTCTCGTCCGGACCGAGCGAATATGCGTGGGGATTTCCCAGCCTGCTGCAAGATTCCAAAACATGGGTGGAACAAGGGATGATCGATAACTTTATCCCCCAGTTGTATCCCGACGCCGGCGATCGCACCACTCCGCAGTCCGCGACGAACGCGTATGTCTTCCGGCTCGACCGCGCATTGGGCTATGTGCCGACCGCCAAACGATCGATCTTTTTCGGCGGCATTCTCTCCAAAGTCGGCGGTTATGTGGCGGACCACCAAACGTTGGTCGGGAACGTAAAAGCGAACCGGGCGCGCGGGATCAACGGTGAGACCTATTTCTTTTACGAAGGAATCGCCAACACCAACCGTAAAAACGGGGATACGCTCCGGGCGACGGTGTATGCAAAAGACGCTCTGTTGCCGTACCGCAACGGAAAGATATGGCGCCCGAAAGGAATCGTTTTGAACGAGACCGATCCGGCCGTGACTCGAACCGGTACATGGGTCTCAAATATCTCTCCGGGTTTCACCGGCGGAATTCTTGTCCATCCGGACACCGGTACCGCAACGATCCAATACCCCTTCGCCGTTCCGACGACGGCATGGTACGATCTGTATGCCTATATCGGATCGTCGCCGACCATATATACAGCCAAAGCACGATACGTCATTCATGGCGCGACGGACACTCAAACCGTCATTTTCGACCAATCCCGTTCCGGAAACGCCTCAACATGGCAAAAAATCTCGACCGTAAAGTTGGAGGCGGGTATCCGATCCGTCGTCTCTCTGTCGAACGC
>CAZRWF010000024.1:0-22355 GCA_964603685.1 uncultured Chitinophagaceae bacterium | reverse complement strand
TGTTGAACCGAACAAGGTGGTGGTGGCCGACGGCATGATGCTGTTGGTCAACAGAAAACTTTCCCCCGATGCCGACTTCACGACACCGGTAAAAAAAAACTCCGGTAGTGAGGGACCGATAACATTCGTGCTCCGTCAAAATTTTCCGAATCCCTTTAATCCCGTCACCACGATTCAATTTACGATCGGCACGGCGGGACATGCCGCGGTGACCGTTCACGACGTGCTGGGAAGGGAAGTGGCGGTGGCATACGACGCACCGACGCCGGCCGGGACGCAGACAGTACGATTTGACGGCACCGCATTGGCATCCGGATTTTATTTTTACCGGCTGCGAACCGCTGACGGTTCAGCCGTACAAAAAATGTTGTTGCTCAAATAATATTCCATCATCACACCCATCACTAAAGGGACGAAACACTCCATGAAAAAACATGTGATCCTCATGCTCTGTGCCGCCGTCGGAATTGCACAATTTTTGACCGCTCAAAAAAAGAATACGACCACTAACGGGAAGGGAAAACCAGTGTCCGAACAGACCGCACCATCACAAAAAGGTTTTGTGATCATCGAAACCTCGCTCGGCAACATCACCATACAATTAAACGACTCAGCCGCCCCGAAACATTCGGCGAATTTCCGGAAATTGGCGAAAGAAGGGTACTACGACAGCACAACCTTTCATCGCGTGATTCCGGGATTTATGATTCAGGGGGGCGACCCGAATTCACGGACCGGAGAGCGCCATACGCACGGCATGGGGGGACCGGATTACCGTGTTGATGCCGAGATCGGTCTGACGCATGACCGCGGTGTGATCGCAGCGGCCCGGCAGGCGGACCAGATCAATCCGCAGCGGTTGTCCAACGGAAGCCAATTTTACATTACCGTGGTACCGACCAAGTTCCTCGACGGACAATACTCCGTTTTCGGAAAAGTGGTGGAAGGGATGGATGTGGCCGATAAGATCGTCGCCGTTCCGCGCGATCCGCGCGACAATCCGCTCGAACGGGTGTTGATCAAAAAAATGACCGTAGTGGAATGATCCGCCGCCGCCCGTCCGGCGGCGATTGATCCGACATGGCAAAGTACAAAGAAAAATTCGAACCGGAGAAGTTCATTACTGCGTTTAAAAAACGTCAGTTCGCTCCGGTCTATTTTTTTTGCGGAGAGGAATCGTTTTTGATCGACGAAACGCTCGATGCACTGGTGGAAAATGCCGTCGATCCGGCGATGAAAGAATTCAATTTCGATCTTCTGCATGGCGGTGAGATTGACGGAAAGCGGATCGTCTCATTGGCCGCCTCCTATCCGATGATGGCGGACCGGCGGGTGGTGATCATCAAAGATTTCGACCGGGTCCGGGAAAAGGAACACGTCGAGTCGTATGCGGAACATCCGTCCGAATCGACCGTGCTGGTGCTGATTGCCGGTAATCCTGATTTTCGCAAAAAGCCTTATTCCACATTCAAAAAGCTCAACATCGTCCATGAGGCGGCCCCGCTGAAGGACCCGGACACGATGGCATGGATCGGCCGGCGGTTCGCCTCCTTGAAGCGGACGATCGAGCCCGCCGCTGCTCAACTCCTTTTTTCCTACGTCGGGAATTCGCTGCAGGAACTGGCAAACGAAATCGAAAAACTCCTGCTCTCGCTCCCCGATGGTACGGCGGTATCGGTGAAGGATGTACAGCGGATTGTGGGAGTGTCCCGGGAGTTCTCGCCGTTCGAACTGTCGAAGAAAGTCGGCGAGCGGAACGTGGCACGGTCCATTGAGATCGCGGACCGTTTGATCGGCGCCGGGGAAAGTGTCGTCGGCGTTATTGCGGTGCTCACGCTGCACTTCATCAAATTGTGGAAAGTTCAGGACGGCCTCCGCACCGGGATGCCCGAATCCGAACTGGCCACGGTGGCTTCGACGAATACGTATTATCTGAGGGAATATATCGACCAGGCGAAAAAATACCGCTCCGGTGAGATCGAAAACATTTTTGTGTTATTGGCGGAAGCGGACCTTGCCGCAAAATCCTCCGGTGATCCCCGGGTGATATTGACCACGCTCATCGCGCGGATCGTCACCGGATCCTCGCTGCTCCGGGAAGAATCCGCTCCCGCATGAAACTGTTCGCCTCTCCCACATCCGAAGAATGGCTGTTCATCGGGATCGTCTTCATTCTCGTCGTGATGCTAATCGCGGTCGCCGAAATGGGGCGCAGCCTGCTCGGGGGCAACTCCGAAATCACGCGGAAATCCGTCCACATCATTGCCGGAATGTTGATGGCATACTCGCCGTTCGTTTTTTTTTCCGGCGTTCCCGCACTGACGATCGCCGCGTCCGCCGCCGCCGGCACGTTCGCCGCCGTCCGTCTCGGCATGCTTCCCAGTCTTCACGATACCGGCCGGAAAACATACGGCACCGTCATTCACCCGCTCGCTTTTTTTCTTCTTGTTCTGTTGTTGTGGGATGCGGCGCCGTTAATCTTGTCGCTTTCTCTGCTGCTTCTCGCCATTCCCGATGCATTGGCATCGATCGTCGGCGGTCATCTGCCGAGACCGCATTATTTCCCGTTCAGTACCGATAAAAAAACCGTCGAAGGCTCCGCCGTTATGTTTGGCAGCAGTGTGGCGGTGATTGTGGTGTTTTTCTGGTACCAGCAGCCGGTGACGCCGTTGCCGTGGTGGACCATCGCAATCGTCACCGCGGCTTTTATCACGGCGTGGGAATTGCTCTGCTCGAAGGGTTGGGATAATCTTTTCGTTCCGCTGGGTGCCGCATTGTTGTTGACGGTCTTTTTGATGCCGCGACACTCCGGCCTCCCGGAACAACTGGTGTGGGGATCGGTCCTCGGAATGGTGATCGGAATCCTGTCGTACCGATTTTCTTTCCTTTCCCTTTCGGGAAGTATCGCCACATTCATCCTCGGCACGGTGATCTACGGACTCGGCGGTTGGGAGTGGACCATTCCGATCCTGATGTTTTTTGTCTCCTCCAGCCTTTTGTCCAAAATGGGCCGGTCGACCAAAAGTTTATTCGATGCCGTTGTTGATAAAACGGACAAACGCGACGCCGGACAAGTGGCGGCCAACGGAGGAATCGCCGGGCTGATTGTGATCTTCTGGAACTATTTTCCGGCAGGAGAGGAATGGTATCTCCTCTCTGTTGCTTCCGTCGCAGCGGTCACAGCGGATACATGGGGGACGGAGATCGGAACATTGGCCAAAGGAAATCCCCGATCGATCGTCACTCTGCGTCCGGTCGCCACAGGGACCAGCGGCGGAGTGTCGGCTGCCGGAATTTTCGGAGGTGCGGCGGGCGCTCTGTTGATCGCGGTGACCGCTTCGATCGCCGGCGAACAGACATTCTCCACCGGTACGATGGTTTCCATCGTTTTGTCCGGTATCGCTGGTTCGTTGGCGGACAGTCTGGCGGGTGGTTCCATTCAAGCATTGTACCGCTCACCGGATGGAATTCTGACCGAAAAAAGCGCCGTGAAGGGAGTCCCGACGACTCTGGTCCGAGGATATCGATTTATCACGAATGACGCCGTCAACTGGTTATGCGCGGCGGCCGGGGCCGGAACGATGTATCTTTTGCTTTAACACTCAAAGATTGGTACCTTAAGTTATTATGACAAAAGAAGTAACAGTGCAATCCGTGCGGATCGGCGGCGGAAATCCGATGGTCTTGATCGCCGGGCCGTGTGTGGTCGAAAACCGCGACATGATTTTTTCGACGGCGGAAAAAGTGAAATCCGTCTGCGAGCGATATTCCACGCCGTTGATCTTCAAATCATCTTATAAAAAAGCAAATCGGACCAGTCTCACGGGTTTTGTCTCCATCGGAATGGATGAGGCGCTGAAGATTCTCGACGAGGTGAAACGACAATTGGGCGTTCCGATCCTCACCGATATCCATACGGCGGAAGAGATCACCGCGGCGGCACAGGTGGCCGATGTACTTCAGATCCCGGCGTTTTTGTGCCGGCAAACCGACCTCTTGATCGCCGCAGGGAAATCGGGACGCGCGGTGAATATTAAAAAAGGACAGTTTCTTGCACCGGACGACATGAAACATCCCGTTCACAAAGTGGCATCGACGGGGAATGAACGGATTCTCGTCTCGGAACGGGGAACGTCGTTCGGTTATCACAATCTGGTGGTCGACATGCGGGGACTGGTCATCATGAAGGAACTCGGGTATCCGGTCGTTCTGGATGCGACACATTCCGTACAGCTTCCGAGCGGTGAAAACGGAAAAAGCGGAGGACAGCCGGAATTTATTTTTCCTCTCGCCCGCGCCGGAGCGGCGGTCGGAATCGACGCGCTGTTTGTCGAGACACATCCCAACCCGGCGGAGGCGCTCAGCGATGCCGCCAGCCAACTTCCGCTTCGTGATATGGAGCGATTGTTACAACAAGTCGTCGCCGTCCATAACGCCGTGAAGGATGCGGTACATTGATATGACGAAGGAATCGATTGACATTCAAAAAGCGAAGCGCGTCATCCGCATGGAGGCGGAGTCGGTCGCTGCGCTGGAAAAAAATATCAATGCGTCCTTCCAGCACGCGGTGGATTTGATCTACGCCTGCAACGGCCGCGTGGTGATCACCGGAATGGGCAAATCGGGGATCATCGCCCGGAAGATGGTGGCCACGATGAACTCCACCGGCACCCCCTCGATCTTTCTGCATCCGTCGGATGCGGTGCACGGCGATCTCGGGATGGTCCGGAAGGACGATGTGGTCATCTGTATCTCCAAAAGCGGGGACACGCAGGAGATCCGGCAATTGATCCCGATGTTCAAGAGGATCGGAGTGCCGGTCATCGGGATGATCGGAAATATGAATTCCCATCTCGCCCGGCAGTCGGACGTTGCGCTCGATATTTCCGTGAAAGAAGAGGCCTGTCCGCACAATCTCGCTCCCACCACCTCCACCACCGCGACGCTCGCGATGGGCGATGCCCTGGCGGTGACGTTGCTGGAAAAAAAGAATTTTACGGCGGACGATTTTGCGATGTTCCATCCGGGCGGGAACATCGGCAAACGGCTGCTGCTGAAAATTGAAGAACTGGCGATCACCGGCCCGGCGATCCCGTCCATCGCCGTGACGGCAACATTAAACGAAGCGATCCTGGAAATGACCTCAAAACGGCTCGGTGCCACCTGTGTGGTGGATGCTGCGGGAAATCTCGCCGGGATCATCACGGACGGTGACCTGCGCCGGCTTCTGAGTAAACGGACCGATGTTTCGGGTCTTTCTGTCGCCGATGTCATGACCAAAAATCCCAAAACGATCCGAAAAGGAGTTCTCGCATCGGTGGCGTTGCAGGAAATGGAGCAGTTCAGCATCACGCAGCTGATCATCGTGGATGAGGATCGGAAGCCGTTCGGCATCGTCCATTTGCATGATCTTGTCCGTGCTGGTTTGGGCGGAGAGTCTGCGACGTGAACCGCCTTCTGTTCGCAACGGCGATGGTGATCCTGGCAACGGGATGTGAAGAAAAGGTCAGGCCGTCGGTGCTCAGCGGTGTATCGAGCACGCAGCTCCCTTCTCAGGAAAGTTGGAACTCCACCATTACGTTTACCGATTCGGGGATCGTCAAAGCGATCGTCCGCGCCGGTCATATCTATTCGTTCGATCATACGCGCATCACGTTTCTCGATTCCGGCGTGACCGTTGATTTTTTCGATGAACTCGGCCGTCACACCACGAAACTGACCTCGCACCGCGGTTCAGTGGACGAGGGGACGAACAACTTGGAGGCGGTCGGGAACGTGGTAGTGACATCGGACAGCGGAACGGTGGTACGGACGGAAAAAATGTATTGGACGAACGCGCGGCAGCTGATCCATTCGCCGGAATTTGTCCACATCACGTCGCCGAAAGAAGATCTGAAAGGGACCGGATTTGAATCCGATCACAATTTGCGCAACTACCGGATCTTTAAAGTGACGGGAACGGCGGAGCAGAAGTGAAATATTTCGTTGCGGTGATCTTCTTGGCGGTACCGCTGTTCGCCCAGCCGGCGAATCAGGTGATTTTGCAGAATGCCGACGTCTTCGCGGGCAAACGACTGGAGAACGGAGAGGATGTCCGCGAATTGACCGGCAATGTCCGGTTTCGACAGGGAAATACGCGTGTGTGGTGCGACCGCGCCATTCAGTTCCTGAACCGGAACGAGATCGAACTGATCGGCAGCGTGAGGATCATCCGCGATACGGTTACGCTGACCGCCCGGAAAGGGCGGTATTTCGGTAACTCCCGGCGGGCGGACGGCGAAGGAAACGTTAAACTCCAGACGCCGAACGTAACGTTGTATGCCGACCTCGGCACGTACTATTTGGATGATGAAAAAGCGTTCTTTCAACGGAACGTCCGGGTGGTCGATTCGGCAACGGTCATCTATGCCGACCAGTTGACGTACTTCGAAAAAGAACGGCGGTCCGAAGCGATATTAAATGTTCGCATCGTCAACACCGGCAACAATGTGACCATGTACGGGAATTATCTGATCCACTCCGATTCCACCGGATACAGCCGGATGACCGAACAGCCACGGTTGATGCAGATCGATACGTCCGAAACGGGAGTGATCGATACGCTGGCGGTGCGCAGTATCGTGATGGAATCGTTCGACGATTCCACGCAAATGATGATCGTGAAAGACAGCGTGGTGATCGTCCGCGGAGCACTGGCCGCGCGGAGCGGACGGGTGAAGTTTTTCCGCCGCGAAGAACGGATTGAATTGTTCGAACGGCCGATCGTGTGGTATGAGGAGAACCAGGTCACCGGCGACACCATCTATCTGTTGTTGAAGGAGAACCGGCTGACCGAAGCAACGGTGCGCAACCGGGCGTTCGTCATATCGCAGAGCGACAGTCTGTTTCCGGAGCGGTACAATCAATTGACGGGCCGATGGATCCATATGATGTTTCACGAGAACAAATTGAGGGAAACGACGGTGGATCGTAACGCCATCAGCCTGTACTTTTTGTATGAAGATTCCGTCGGAAACGGCGTGAACAAAACGAGCGGCGACAGAATTTTTATGGCATTCGACGAAGGACGTCCGCGAACGATCCGCGTCTTCAGCGGCATCGAAGGGACATATTTCCCCGAAAATATGCTGCGGCGCGATCCATCGCAATTTAATCTGGAAGGATTTCAACTCCGGTCGGACCGGCCGACGATGTCTTCCATTTTTCCCCGGCGGCCGCAACCATGAATGAACTCGAACAAAAACCGGCCAAATCGCTTCGAGCGGAAGGTCTCGTAAAACGGTACAAAAAGAGGACCGTGGTGAATGCCGTATCGATCTCCGTCCGGCAAGGAGAGATTGTCGGATTGCTCGGACCGAACGGCGCGGGAAAATCCACCACCTTTTACATGATCGTCGGAATGATCCGGCCGGATGGCGGCCATGTGTTTCTGGACGATGCGGACATCACGACGCGGGCGATGTACAAACGGGCCCGCTCCGGCGTCGGATATTTGACGCAAGAGGCGTCCGTCTTCCGCACGATGAGCGTACGCGACAATATCCTCTCGGTGTTGCAGATGACCGATTTTTCGGTAAAGGAGCAGCATCGGCGGGCGGACACGCTCCTAGAAGAGTTCAGATTGACGCATATCGCCAAAAGCAAAGGGTACATGTTGTCGGGAGGGGAGCGGCGAAGAACGGAAATCGCGCGGGCCATGGCGACCGATCCGAAATTTATCCTGCTGGACGAACCGTTCGCCGGCATCGATCCGATCGCCGTGGAAGACATCATGGAGATCGTGAAACAACTGAAATTCAAGAACATCGGCGTGTTGATCACCGATCACAATGTGCATGAAACGCTCTCCATCACCGACCGATCGTACCTGCTGTTCGAAGGGAAGATCTTGAAGGCCGGAAGCGCGGAAGAACTCGCCGCGGATCCGGAAGCGCGGCGGCTGTATTTGGGAGAAGGATTTAAGCTCGACCGGTACGAATAACCGGTGAACATATTTATCGATCAAGGAGAACTATGGTTGTTGTTGTAGAACAGAATGCGACGGAACAGCAGATTGAAGGGATCATCAAGATCCTGCATGATTTCGGATTCGATGTACACCGTTCCACTGGGGTGAATCAAACGGTCCTCGGGGCCATCGGTGTGAAACCCGATTTCGACACGCGCCAGGTCGAAGTGCTCCCCGGAGTGGCGCATGCCTACCGGATCACCGAACCGTATAAATTGGCGAGCCGGTCGTTTCAGCGGGAGAAGACCGTCATCTCTTTTAAAAATTGCGAGATCGGTTCCGATGCGATTGTGGTGATGGCGGGGCCGTGTTCCGTGGAGGACGAGAAACAGATTTTCACCATCGCGGAGCAGGTGGCCGCGGCCGGGGCGAAATTTCTCCGCGGCGGAGCGTTTAAACCGCGCACATCGCCGTACGCCTTTCAGGGAATGGGGGAAGAAGGATTAAAACTGATGCGCCGGGCGGCGGACGAATTCGGCCTGCTGGTCATTTCCGAGGCGATGGACGGTACACAGATCGAATTGATGGAACGGTACGCCGACATCATTCAGATCGGCGCCCGCAACATGCAAAATTATAATTTTCTTCGCGAATTGGGAAAATCGTCGCGGCCGGTGATGCTGAAACGCGGGCTTTCCGCAACGTTCGAAGAATGGCTCATGTCCGCCGAATACCTGTTATCCGGCGGCAACAAACAAGTGATGTTGTGCGAGCGGGGAATTCGAACATTCGAAACGGCCACCCGGAACACGATGGATATCAGCGCCATTCCGGTGGTTCACTCCAAAAGTCATCTTCCCATCATCGCCGATCCGTCCCACGGCATCGGTATACGCGATAAAGTGATTCCTATGGCGCGGGCCGCCGTCGCCGCCGGCGCGGACGGGATTATCGTGGAAGTGCATCATGATCCAGATCATGCCAAGTCCGACGGACCGCAATCGTTGTTCCCGAACCAATTCGGCGAAATGATGAAACAGATCCGCGTGATCGCGGAAGCGATCGGAAGAAAAATTGCGTAAGTCAGAAGTGTGAAACCACAGATTACACAGATTAGTTTTTCCATCGGTGAATCTGTGGTTTTTCTGTTAAATTAACATATGAACATTACGATCATCGGTCTCGGCGTTATCGGCGGTTCCCTCGGTCTGGCGGTGAAACAGAATATGCCGCGCGCGGTGGTGACCGGTTATGATGCCCGTCCGGAGTTAAATGCCGCGCTGCGGCGATCCGCCGTCGATTTCGGAGCCCGATCGCTCTCCGGCGCCGTTCGGGATGCCGATATCATCTTTCTTTGCACCCCGACGCGGACCATTCCGGCATTACTGCCGGACGTAGCGCGATTCTGCAAAAAAAACGCAATTGTGACCGACGTTGGCAGCACGAAAAGTGCCATCGTCACCGCTGCAAAAAAATTTTTCCGCACCAATGGAATATTCGTCGGCGGTCATCCGATGGCCGGATCGGAAGGGAAGGGGATCGGATTTGCCGACCCGCTGATGTTCCAGAATGCCACGTATGTTCTCTGTCCTGACGGAAAGTCCCGCCGAACCATTGCTCCGTTGACAACCCTTTTACGGTCAATCGGTGCGCGCGTGCTGTTCCTCCCCTCCACAGAACACGATACAATCGCCGCCGCCATCAGCCATTTGCCGCAATTGGTCGCCGTCGGGATGATGAATATGGCGACGGAAAAGAACAAACGTCACCCCGGATATCTGCAGCTCGCCGCCGGGGGATTTCGGGACATCACCCGGATCGCCTCCAGTCCGTACGGTATGTGGAAAGATATCCTTGCCGGCAATGCACGGGAGATCAGCCGTTCAGCAGCGGAATTTTCCGCTCTTCTCGCTCGGTTTGCGCGCGACGTGAAGGATCCTGCACGGCGGCATCGTTTCGAGTCGCGATTCCGTTCTGCCAAAGCGACGCGCGACGCAATTCCGAAAAACTCCAAAGGATTCCTCCATCCGCTGCACGATATCATCGTGGCGGTCGAAGATGTTCCGGGAGTTTTGTCGCAATTGACCACCGTGTTATTTAAAGCGAAGATCAATATCAAAGATATTGAACTGCTGAAGATACGGGACGGGCGGGGGGGAACGTTCCGGCTCTCGTTTGACACGGCTTCCGATGCGGAACAAGCGGTTTCCGTTCTGAAGAGAAAAAAATTCAAAGCGCACGCGCTGCACCGGTCGTAACGGATCCGGACAGTCGCGTGAACCAAACAACCATGGAACCAACGGCATCACCACATCCGGGCGGATCCTCGCCCTCCAAATTTGTTGACTATCTGGCGAAAATTTCGGTGATCGTCGGCGCCTACCTCGTCTTCGATGGAATCGTGAACCTCCGCTTCATCCTTTCAATGAAGGATCGCCCGGAATTTGCCCTTGCCGAACAATTGGTCCCCGCCGGAATCTTATCGACCACGGAACCGTTGATCGAGATTATTCTTCACATGATCGGCATCGCCGCATCGATTGCAATGCTGCGCCGGAGAAACTGGGGGAGAATCCTCTATATGACCATCCTGTCGCTGTTGACAGTCACGGGAATCATTTCCGGCGTGCGCACTACGCTGATCATGTCTGAGTATATTCACCTGGAGGGATTGGGAAGTTCGCTGCCGCTGGTTATCGTCGCTTCCATCGTGTCGGTCGGTATCACACTGGCCATCGTTTGGAAACTGACCAGAGCGGATGTGCGGAAAGAATTTTCGTAACGGAAGAACCCGTCGTCAACGACGGGTGAACGTTCGAAGTCCGTCGTGACGGACGACGAACGCTGCGAACAGTACCGTTATTCTTTTTTTGCCGGTGTGTCGGCAGGTTTCGCCGTTTCCGTTTTTGCGGGAGTGGCGGAAGGTGTCGGCGTGCCGGTTCCGGAAGAGGATGAAGGGTTTGGCTTGTAATCCGTTTGATAAAACCCCGTCCCTTTAAAAATGATTCCCCCGCCTCCGATCACACGGGAAAGCGTATCCTTTCCGCACTTCGGACACTGCGTCAATGAGGGATCTTTCATCGATTGAACTTCTTCAAAGCGGTGACCGCAGTGAGAACATTTATATTCGTATGTCGGCATATTTTTTTGTAACCACCAAAACACGAAAGCACAAAAATTAATTACTCTTCGTGTCTTCGTGCCTTCGTGGTTATCGTTTATTTCAGTTTTGCTAACGCATCTTTCATTCGTGCCGCTGCTTTTTCCAATTCGAAGCGGTGACCGCAGTGGGAACATTTATATTTGTACGTCGGCATATTGTTTTTGTAACCACAAAAACACGAAAGCCAAAAATTAATTTCCCTTCGTGTATTCGTGCCTTCGTGGTTATCGTTTATTTCAGTTTTGCTAACGCATCTTTCATTCGTGCCGCCGCTTTTTCCAATTCCTGCATCGAACAGGCGTACGACAAACGGATGTTGTTGTTCGCGCCGAAGCCGCTGCCCGGAACGGTAACCACCTGTGCTTCTTTGATAAGAAACTGCGCCATATCGTCGCTGTTCTTGATTTTAATACCGTTGTAACTCTTTCCGTAGAAAGAACTTACGTTCGGGAAGAGGTAAAACGCTCCCCCCGGCTTTGTGGAGGTAATTCCCGGAATCGCTGTCAGCGCGCCGTGAATGTAGTCGCGCCGGCGCTTAAATTCGGCGGTCATCTTTTTCACTTCGTCGTCGTTTCCCGAAAAAGCGGCAGCGGCAGCCTTCTGCGCGATGGAATTCGGTCCGCTCGTCACCTGACTTTGTACTTTTTCCGCGGCATCGACGACGGATTTTGTCCCCGCCAAAAATCCGATGCGCCATCCGGTCATCGAATATGCTTTGGAAACGCCGTTGACGGTGATGACGAGATCTTTGATCTCCGGCATCGATCCGAGACTGAAATGTTGAGCGCCGTCGTAGATCACTTTTTCGTAGATCTCGTCGGCAATCACGTAGATGCCCGCTTTTTCGACCACTCTACCGATCGCCTTCAATTCTTCCGGCGTATAGACCGAACCGGTCGGATTCGAGGGGGAACAGAGAATCAACGCTTTTGTTTTTTTCGTGATCGCTTTTTTCAATTGAGCAACCGAAATTTTGAATTCGGTTTTTTCCGTCGTTTTGATGATCACCGGAACGCCGTCCACGAGTTTGACCATTTCGGGATAACTGACCCAATACGGAGACGGGATGATCACTTCGTCACCTTTGTTGCAAATCGCCTGCAGCGCGTTGAAGATGGAATGTTTCGCGCCGTTGGAGACGAGGATGTGCGACGCATCGACATGGATGTTGTTGTCCCGTTTTAATTTGTCGACGATGGCGGACCGCAATTCGGGAATTCCCGCGTTGATGGTGTATTTGGTGAAATTTTCTTCGATCGCCTTGATGGCGGCGTCTTTAATGTGCCGCGGCGTGGGAAAATCGGGTTCGCCGGCCGTCAGGGAGACGACATCGATTCCCTCCGATTTCAGTTTTTTGGCCAGCGCCGTCAGTGCGAGTGTTTGTGATGCTTCCGCTTGTGCTACTTTTTTGGACAACGATTTCACGGTACAGAGATTTCCTTTCTGCGATGAAGAATGGACGTTCCGCCGGCCATTCCACGAGTGATCAGAGCGATAATTTTTTCTTGAGGGCGCGGAAAACGATGGGGTGGACAAAATCCTTGAAATTCCCGTCCAACCGGGCGATTTCCCGCACGATGCTGGAATTCAAATAGGTGTACCGTTCATGAGGCATCAGGAAAACCGTGGCGATCGCATTCGCCTGTTTTCTGTTCATCAGCGCCATTTGGAACTCATATTCGAAATCCGATATTGCCCGCAGACCGCGGATGATCGCGGCGGCGTTTTTCTTTTTGGCAAATGAGACAAGCAATCCGTTGAACCGTTCCACGGTAACGTTGCGGAACCGCTGCCGGGTGATGATCGCCTGTATCATGTCCACGCGTTCTTCGGCGGTGAACATCGGTGTTTTCGATGAGTTCACGGCGACGGTCACAATCACTTTGTCGAATAATTGTGCCGCGCGTTCGATGATGTCCAAATGCCCGTTGGTGATCGGGTCAAATGTACCGGGGTAGATAGCAACTTTCATTGTTCGTTCTTTCGGTGTTGAAAAAAAGAGACGGTGGTGTTGCCGTAGGTTTTTTGAACGGCCACCTGCCAGGAGGCATTATTCTCGAACACGTACCGCGTAGGGTGTTCGATGATCAAATATCCGTCCGGCGCCACCAGCGTGCCGGCGAAAATTTTATTCGGAATTTCCTTTAAGGACTCCAACGCATACGGCGGATCGGCAAACACGACGTCGAAGGAATTCCGCGAAGATTGGATATACTGGTCCGCATCGCCGTACACCACGCTGGCGTCGCGCTCCGCTCCGATGAGTTCGATGTTGGATTGCAAATATTTGAGTGCATTCCGGCTCTTTTCCACAAAAATACACCGCTGGGCGCCGCGGCTCAGCGCTTCGATCCCGATGCTGCCGGAACCGGCATAGAGATCGAGCACGGAGGAGATGTTCCAATCCACCCGCGACTGCAAAACGTTGAAGATGGCCCCCTTTACTTTGTCGGTTGCCGGACGGACGGAATTGTCCTGGACCGTTTCCAACCGGCGGCCCTTATATTTCCCTGCGATCACCCTCATTCGTCTTCGCGCACCGCCAGACCGACCGCAGCCGTATATTCCTGCCGCCGTGTTTTGATCTCGTCCACCCCTTTGATGGTGGCCGGAAGGGCGACTTTACGGAACGGATCAGCCAATTCCACGTCGATCGGAGAGATCTGCTTCAGCGCATCGACCAGTTTTTGCGACACCATCCTGCCGTGCAGGTAAATCACTTCCGCCCCTTTTTCCCGCGCATATTTGTCGATCAACGACAGGTCCTTGCCGTTCCACCGCATCGTGCGGATGTCGGAGTTTTTCCCGTTCACCAGCAATCCGGCGTCGATCGTTTGCTCGTCCACGCCGATCACGGCGGTCCGTTTGCCGGTCAAGTGGGGGTAGTTGTAGAGAATCGCTCCTTCGGCGCAGAATTGATCCAGATCGAGGATGTGCATCGATCCGTGCAATTCCTGGCACACGGTGGTGAGAAAGTGGACGAATGATTTTTTGACGGAGATGATCATCGCGTTGGTGCCGGCGGTGCCGTCATCACCGACCAGTGCGTAGGGCTGTACCACGTATTGTTCGGGCGTAGCGTCCGGATAATAGTTTTGGAGCTCCCACTGCAGATGGATGGCGAATTCTTCGTCCGTCAACGAGGCTTCCACGGGGATCTGCTGCAGCATCGCCATGCGGGTATTCAATCCGAACGAAAAAAAATGGGCGCCGGCGGCAATCCGCTTCATGAATGCCTGAACCTCTTTCACGAAGATCTTTTCGCGGGCGGCGGCTCCCGATTCGGCGAATGTTTCCGGACTGTCGAAATCGATTTCGGAATCGAACGATCCGGCGGCCGTCAGGGTTTTTCCCTTCGGGCTGTGCGCGATCTCCACGGCGGTGACATGGCGGCTTTCGATGATGAAAGCGAGATAGCGTTCCGTACCTTTCATTGGACCTCGATGTGGGGTTTAAGTTTTTCGAATTTTTTTTCGCCGATCCCTTTTACGTTTTTCAACTCCTCGAGGGTCCGGAATTTTCCCCGTTCCTCGCGATAGAGCAGGATTCTCTCTGCCGTCGCTTCGCCGATGCCGGGAAGCGTCATCAGTTCGGATTTGGTGGCGCTGTTGAGCCGGACCTTCCGTGGGACCGGTGCGTCCGCCCGCCCGCTGTCCGCCGCGGCGGAGAGAGAGAGCGCGGTGAAGAGCGAATCACTCCGTGAATAGTCGAACGATACACCGGCCGCCGGAACAATGTAAACTTTATAGACCTTAACGGCAACGCCCGCCATCGTGACGAGGGCGAGAAACAGGAATACCTTCTGTTCGTTTTTGGTGAACGCGAAATATTCGTTCAGTCGTTTCAGAAGGTTCATGCACGACCCGGTTACGAGAAGACGTTTTTCATCTTGTCGAACAGACTTTTACTTTTACTCTTCTCCTCTTCGGAGGGATTGATATGTTCGCTGTCTGACAATTCGCGCAACAGTTCTTTTTCGCGGGAATTCACCTTGTGCGGGACCCAAATCTGCACCTGGATCAGCTGGTCGCCCCGGCCGTACGAGTTCAAATGGGGAATTCCCCGTTCTTTCATCCGCAGCATTTTTCCGGGCATGGTGCCGGCATCGATTTTCAGTTTTGCCTTCCCGGTGAGCGTGGGGACTTCGATGTCCGCGCCGAGGACCGCGTCCGGATAACTGATCAGAGCGGTGTAAATGATGTCATCGCCGTTCCGGATGAACGAATCGTGTTTTTCTTCGGTGAACTCCACGATTACGTCGCCGGCATGGCCGCCGCGGCGGCCGGCATTTCCCTGTCCTTGCAGCGTCATATAATTCCCTTCGGACACTCCGGCGGGAACGTTGATCTTCACCGTCGATTCACCCTGTTCCCGTCCTTCGCCGTCACACGTGCCGCATTTTTCTTTGATCACTTGTCCGGTGCCGCCGCAGAAGGCGCACGGGGCGATGTTCACGAATTGTCCGAACATTGAGCGGGAAACCTGCCGGATTTCGCCGCTTCCCTGACATTGCGGACAGGTGGAGCGGGAGGAGCCGGACCGAGCACCGGAGCCGCTGCAGGTGCCGCATGTCTTCCATTTTTTGATCTTCAACTTTTTTTCCACGCCGGTAGCAATCTCTTCCAGCGTCAGTTTCAAACGGATCCGAAGGTCGGAGCCCGGTTCGCCGGTGGATCGCGGACCGCGGCGGCGCTGTTGTTGGCCGCCGAACATCTCTTCGAAAATCGAACCGGATCCACCGAAAATATCCCCGAAATGCGAAAAAATGTCGTTGATATCCTGGTATTGATGGAAGTCCGATCCGCCCCGCATGCCCTGATGACCGAATTGATCGTACCGCTGCCGTTTCTGTTGGTCCGAGAGGACTTCGTACGCTTCGGTCGCTTCCTTAAATTTTTCTTCCGCTTCTTTGTTGTTCGGATTCCGGTCCGGATGATACTGCAGTGCGAGTTTCCGGTACGATTTTTTTATTTCGTCCGCCGACGCGTTCCGTTGTACACCCAGGATCTCGTAGTAATCACGTTTTGCTGCCATACTTAATTTTTCACTTCCTCTTCAACGGGCGATGTGGAAACGACCACTTTTGCGTGACGGATCACTTTGTCGTGCAGGAAATATCCTTTTTCGATCTCTTCGATGATGGTGTGCGGGGGGATGTCCGACCGCGGAACCTGCAGCATCACGTCGTGAAAGTCCACGTGAAATTCCTTCCCGACCGATTCCATCGGCCGCACGCCCTGCGCTTCGAGTATTTTGTTGAATTTTGCGACGATCAGTTCGATCCCTTTGTAGAACGGATCGTTCTCCGACTGTTGTTTGCTGCTTTTCAGCGAACGGGAAAGATCGTCGATGATGGGCAGGAGTTCGAGAATAATGTTTTCGCCGGCGTACTTTGCGAACGCGATCGACTGCTGTTCCGTCCGCCGTTTGAAATTTTCGAACTCCGCCGCTTTGCGGAGCAACTGATCCTTGTGTGCGGCGATCTGTGCTTCGAGTTCGGCGATGGTGCGCTGTGCCTGTTCCCCCTCGGAGAGGGGGGTGGCGGCGGATTCGGGCGCCTCGGGTAACGGTTGTTGTTCCGGTTTCTGTTCGTTTTCTGTGTGTTGCGTCATACGTTCCGATAAAAATAAAAGTGTGAGGTGATTCGGTAATTACGGCCGGGAGGTGTTCCGTTCGAACAACCCCGATATGGCGTTGGCGACAAAATCCACCAGCGGTATCATTTTGGAATATTCCATGCGTTTCGGCCCCAGCACGCCGATTGTTCCGGTAACATCCCCCACGGAATACGTTTTGGTGACGATGCTGAAATCCTTCAGATGATCGATCTTTGTTTCTCCGCCGATGGACACAGTCGCCGCGCCGCTTTTCCCTTCGGTCGATTCGAGAACGTGCACGATAATATCCTCGTTCTCCATCAGTTCGATGACACTTTTGAAGTTTTTCGCGCTCTCGAACTCCGGCTGGGAAAGAATGCTCGTGGTGCCGCCGATGTGGATTTTTTCTTTTTTGTTTTCGTCGAACAATTTGTCCACGGACTCGATAAAAAGCCGGATCAATCCCGATTCCTCATTCCGGAATTCGCGGACGCGTTCGGTGAACGTATCGCGGATTTCCTTCAATGTGAGGCCGTTCAACCGCTCATTGAGGATCTGCGCCACACGGTCCAGCGTGGATCGTGCGATCTCCGAATGGATCTCCATCATGATCGTTTTCACCAGTCCGGATCGGATGGAAATAATCACGAGCAGCCGGGTGCTCGACACGTTGATCAATTCCAGTTTTTCGAAGATGCCGGAGGTCATCTGCGGCGCCGTCACCACGCTTAATTGATGCGAAATGGTGCCGAGAATTTTGGAGGCAACTTTGAGTATGTCGTCCGTTTCCAGCGTCCCTTGCAGCTGCGATTGGATTGATGCCTGATCCCGATCGCTGAGCTTGTCGATCTCCATCAACTCGTTCACGTAAAAACGATAGCCTTTGTCCGTCGGAATCCTTCCCGCCGATGTGTGCGGATGGTCGAGATAGCCGAGGAATTCCAGGTCGGACATGACGTTGCGAATCGTGGCGGGACTTAATCCGATCTCCCGCCGTTTGGCAATAAAGCGCGAGCCGACCGGAACGGCCGTTTGGATATAGCTGTGAACGATATTGTGCAATATCGTTTTTTCGCGCTCGCTGAGAGTGGACATACAATGATGACGAAAATCGCATCCCCGAAGAGCGGGGTCGTTCGGGGATGTTCTGGGAAAAAATGCGTTATTTTTTAAAAAATACGAATAGTTTCAGCGGATGTCAAGAAACGCTTTGGAGGGGTATTGGCGGAATAGTGATGGTTCAAACGGCGACTTTTTGCTGGTCTTCCATCAATTTGAGATTTTTTTCCAATTCCTGGCGTATATCGATGATGTTTTGATCGGTTACATAGTTCGTGTAGACCACGTTGGAGAGTTCCACGAGGGAGCGGACGACCGATTCGATCACGACCGCCTGACCGCGCAGGTCGCTGATGAGCTGCACGAATTGTGTGGCGGTTTCGGTGTCCAATGTTTTTTTCACCATCCGTTCATACGAAGAGGAACGGAGCATGATGATGGCAAGTGCGTTATTGACGTGATGGGCGATGGTGCGTACGGTCGTTTGAAACATTTGTACGGCCGCTTGATGTTTTTCTTCTTCCAGGCGTTCGATTTCGCGTTGTTTTAATTCCTGCCGGAACAAGTACCGCTCATACACACCGTTGATCAGAATCGGGAGATGGGTGAGTTCTAAGCGTTCCTTTCGCGCATAATCATATGCGCCGAGTTTCATCGCATTGACGGCGATCTCTTCCGTGCCGGCGGCCGTCAGCATGATCACCGGCAGATCCATCCGTTGATCATTCATCCATTGCAACACTTGTAAACCGGTCATCGATCCGATGTGATAATCCAACAGCAACACGTCGAACTTATCGGACTGCATCATGGAAATGCCCAGTTCGCCCGTATTGGCCGTTTTTACGACATAGTGATCGCTGGATTGAAGGTCCAAACTGAGGAGGTTGGAAAAGGCGACTTCGTCATCGATAATCAAAACATTCAGCGGTGTTTTCATAATCCCCTTGTAATTACGATAAATTAAGGGCAATCTCGCTCGTAGTCAAGATGAATTTATAATTGTAAACGATGATGGGTGACAACTCGGGGGATGGGGGAAAATCTAAGGTGTTATCGTTGCTGCCCTACAAGGATTCGAACCTCGATTGACGGAGTCAGAGTCCGTAGTCTTAGCCGTTAGACGATAGGGCAATTGTGAATGAAGATAAAAAAAAATGAGGGAAAAATCTACTGATTGTGCTTCGTTTTTCCCGATTTCGGCTTTTTTATCTTGACGCCGGCGGACTGTAATACTTTTTCCACCCGTTCTTTCGTTTTGTCGCTCACCCGCGCGGTGATGCGGATGGAATCGTCGACGTACGTCTGTTCGGTGAT
Source organism: uncultured Chitinophagaceae bacterium (assembly GCA_964603685.1). Lineage (GTDB taxonomy): Bacteria > Bacteroidota > Ignavibacteria > UBA10030 > UBA8401 > UBA8401. The sequence goes on along the minus strand of CAZRWF010000024.1, from coordinate 3,271 downwards.
CTCCGTCAGTTCGTGCAGCAGTGCGATGGTTTTGTAATCGGAATTCGCGATTGAGAACGAAATTTCGGTGAAGGAAGAGTGGATCATGGAGATCAGCAGTTCCTTCAACCCGAGAATGTTGATGCCGCGGGCGGCGGAGATGAACACCGACGGCTGATAGATCGATTGAAGATTTTTAATCACCGTCCGATCGGACACGGCATCCACTTTGTTGAAAACATGCACTACCGGCTTGTGAGCGGCGCCGAGGTCCGCGACGGTCCCTTTCACTACGGCGATCTGCTCTTCCATCTGCGGATGCGAGAGGTCGATCACGTGAAGAACGATATCGGCTTCGACGACTTCTTCCAGTGTACTTTTGAAGGAAGCAACCAGATGATGCGGCAGCTTCCGGATGAAACCGACGGTATCGGTCACCATTGCTTTGGTGGATGAATCGAGCGCCACGAGCCGCGTAGTCGGATCGAGCGTGGCGAACAATCGGTTTTCCACGAACACATCGGAATCGGACAGGGTATTCAACAGCGTCGATTTGCCGACGTTGGTGTAGCCGACGAGGGAGATGTTGTAAAATTCTTTCCGTCCCTTCCGCTGCGTGGAGCGCTGCGTGGCGATTTTTTCCAGTTTCGCTTTTAAGGTGGATATCCGTTCGCGGATCATCCGGCGGTCGGTTTCGATCTGCGTTTCACCGGGACCTTTGGTGCCGATGCCGCCGTACTGTTTGGACAAGTGTGTCCACATTCGCGTGAGCCGCGGCAGAAGATAATTCAGCTGTGCCAGTTCCACTTGTGTTTTTGCTTCGTTGGTTTTCGCACGCGAAGCGAAAATATCCAGGATCAATCCGCTCCGATCGAGAATCTTCCGCTCGACCGCTTGTTCCAGGTTCCGCACCTGTGCGGGAGAAAGATCGTCGTCAAAAATCACGAGCGAGATATTATCGTCCTTGCACAACTGCGCGAGCTGCTCCACTTTCCCTTTGCCGATGTAATAGGCGGAGTCGAATTTATCTTTCACCTGCAGGATCTTGTGCAACACATCCGCTCCGGCGGTGTCCGCCAGAAGGACGAGTTCGTCCAAATATTCCTCCTCCTGCTGCCGGGTGGTCTGTTTGGTTGCGACACCGACGACAATGGCGCGCTCCCGCCGTTCTTTGACAAGGTCTATCATCATTGTTTGGGCTCCCGTGCGATGAACATCTCCGCCGCGGCGACGAACAGGGCGGCGATCAACAAATATTTCCACAATTCAATTCCGAACCGGCTGCGGGTGATGACGTCGCGGATATTCGCTTCCGTGTCGATAAAGGTGACGGCAGGTCCGTCGATTCCCAGTGATGCCAGACGCCGGCGGAGATCGCTCTCGTCCGATCGCGATCCGTCCGATTCGGCGCGATTGATGTTCAGCGGCAGCAACAGCAACGTATCGGATCCCGCCACAGCGGCATACTGTCCCGGCACTTTCGGATCATCGGCGGTGTAGATCGTTTGGGAAGGAGAGAGGTCCGACGAAGCCGTGTACGACTTCAGCGGAACGGTCCGACCGTTCGGATCGCTGAGTGAAACCGTTGCGGACATCCGGCCCGAAGAACGAAAGAGCGAGCTGCCGAATTCCAGCCGTTCGCCGACCGTGTATTCGACCGCTTCGGCGGTATTCAACGGTGAAGCGAGATACAGTACCGATTGAACGATCAACGGCACAAAAATGGCGCGTAAGGGGAAGTCCGACCACGTCGTCTGTGCCGGGATGGACCATCCGAGCAACACACCCCGGCCGATTCTTTTTTGCCATAACGCGGTCGTTCCGTTGGTCAAACTGATCACCGGTTGAATCGTCACGTCGCCGGCCGGTGCGAGGGAGCGGGTGATCTCCGGCGATTCGATGGACGGTTCGGATGATCCGATGGACTCTTCAAAAATTCCGCGGAACAACGGGAATTCCAGATCAACATTTCCAAACCGCGACGGAGTCCGGGACATCGTCAGTTCCGGAATTCCCAACATCCGAAGAAACGGATATCCGGTTGCGGCCGTGTCCGAGGAGGGAAAAAAGATCACCCGTCCGCCCCCCGTAACGTATTGGCGGAGCAGGTCCTGCTGCGCACCGGTCATGACCGTGATTCCGGAAAGGACAAGAATGTCGGTGGAGGAGAGGAGAGCGGAAGAGATCTGCGACGGTGAAGAGACCGTAAGTGCGATGGCAGAGAGCGGCCGATCCTCCGCGGCAGAACGGAGCGCTGCAGCGATATATCCGGCGTGCCGCGGATCGGACGGCAGCATGGTGACGTTGATGCGGCCCGGAATCGCAACGGAAAAAAAGTACGAATCATCAAATCCGTAAACATCCTCTTCCATTTCGATCATGCCGGAAATGATCCCCGGCCGCGGTGCAATCACGGGAAATTCCAGCGTTGCGGTGCCGCCCGGTTCCAGCGAGACACTTTTTTGCATTACCCGCCGCCGATCGAACACGACGCTGACGAGGTGATTGTTCGATGCCGATCGGCCGTAATTTTTCAGGACGACATTCACCGTCAACGGCTTGCCGGCGGAGAACAACGAAGGAGGGATGGTCACTCGTTCGATGGAGATGTTTTCCGGCACATCGCCGGAACTTTGTGCAACGAATAATCTTGTCCCCGGCGGGAAGAGCGCCTCCGCCGGCGCCGGATCGGATGGTTGATTTTTCCATGCCGTCTGTTGACCGTCCGTCAAGACATAGATCTCTTTGTTCGCGTTCCGTGATCGTTGCAGCAGCCGCGCGGCGGTCCGGAGTCCGTCGTCGATCGTCCGGTGTGCAACGGAAATTTCCGTTTCCCGGATCATCGATTCCAATCCTCTCAAATCTTTGAACGGTTCGTCGCGGAAACCGTCCGGAAGATCGGAGAGGCGGAGGAAATAGACCTCATCCTTCTCCGTGAGGGCGGCAACGATCGCGAGCGCCTGCGATTGTGCCTGCGACAGGAACGACCCGCGTTGGTTGTTCAAAGACATGCTTGCGGAATTGTCCAGCAAAATGACGATGGTCGAGGGGGCGGAGGAAGAGAGTGCACCGAAATTTCCGCGCAGAGCCGGACGGGAGAAGGCCATGACGATCAGAACGATGAGTAAGGTACGGAGAATCAACAACAGCCATTGGCGGACCTTGATCTTCCGCATCGTGTTCTTGTTCAGTTCCTTCAGGAAGGTGAGCGTGCTGAAATCGATGGTCCGGAGCTTCCGGATGTTGAAGAGATGAATGAGAATCGGAATGGCGGCGGCAGCCAAGCCGAACA
>CAZRWF010000023.1:0-37771 GCA_964603685.1 uncultured Chitinophagaceae bacterium | reverse complement strand
AAAAACTTCGACAGAAAATGGTAGAGTATAAGAAGAGACTGGAAAAAGAATCGCGCGCTAAGGGGAAGAAATTGTAAAATTGCGGAACTGTGGAATTGTGAAATTGTGGAATTATCCTAAAATCAATCCGTAACGAACATCTTCCAACCCGCATTCAATAAATCCAGCACCCTGTATCCTGCATCCTGTATCCTGCATCCTGTATCCTGAATCCTGTATCCTGTATCCTGTATCCTGTATCCTGCATCGAGCATCCAGCATCCAGCATCGAGCATCCAGCACCGAGCATCCACCCCCCCCTCACCTCTTCCCATAAAAAAACACCAGCGGCCGCCAGATACGTTTCGCCCAATAATATTCGCTGTGCGTTCCTTTTGAATCGAGCGTGTATTCGAGATCTTTCCCTTTTTTAAATCCTTTTGACTTCAGGATCTCCACCATCCGTTTGTATCCGCTGAGCAGTTCTTTTTCCCTACCGCCGCAATCGAGATAGATCTTAATGTTTTTTTTCGGACCGGAATATTCGCGGATTTCTTTTAAAGTTTTTTCGTCGTCATACCAGAACGAAGGGGAAAGGCAGGCCGCCATGCCGAAAACATCGGGGCGTTTCCAGGCGAAAAGGAGCGACGACAATCCTCCGAGCGACGAACCGGCGATGCCGGTGAATTCCCTCCCCGGTTTTGTCCGGTAAACAGAATCGATCATCGGTTTGAGGACGGAGACCACAAAATTCAGATATGCCGCACCGAGGGGAGAATCGGAGTATTCGGGAAGACGATCGGGCGAGTTGTAGATCCCCACAACGATCACCTCTTCGATCTTCTTCCATTTGATCAAACTGTCCGCCACCTCGTCCACGCGCCAATCATATCCCATAAAAGCGGTTGAGGGATCGAACAAATTTTGTCCGTCGTGCATGTACAGCACCGGATAGGATTTTTTGGCGTTCTTTTCATAGGAAGGGGGAAGCCAGACGATGATGTCGCGCGGGTGGGTTAATCCTTCTCCGCTCAACCGGCGATGATATTCCGCCTTCCCGCGGATAGCCGATTCCGGCCGTCGGGGAAGAAGGTATCGTTTCCAAAATAGAGGTCGTAAAATCACTGTCGTATCTTTCGTCGCTGTAACGGTGCTGTTACCCGGCACCTTCCCTTCTTCATACATCGCTTCACTCTCCCACGAACCGGCGGTGATCTTAAATTGGAGCGTCGTTCCGGTCTCCACCGTCGTGCGGATCATCCAGACCGAATCGTTCGCTCGCGTCATCGCAACGGCGGAAGGATTCCAATTCCCGATGGAAGGATGATTTCCGGCAATAAACACGGCGCGGGCGGAATCGCGTGCCGGACTCCCCGGCTCCACACGGATGGTGACGCTCACCGAATCGGAAAAGAGCGTGCGGACGATCAGCAGAAGAAAAATACCGGAGCGCGCCATAAAATTCCGTTGTCGTAACGACAAATGATAGGAAAATATTCTGCGGTATCCAAAAATAAAAGTCCGCCCGGCAGGATGCCGGACGGACTTGATGAGGAGGAGGTGTTACGTTTTTCGAGCAGGGAGATTACTTCTTCAATTCGGCGATCGATGCATCGATCAACGCTTTCGCATATTTCGTATTGTGGATGCCGTGGCTTCCTTCGTGTTCCAAGAAGAAATAGTTGAACAAAGCACCCGCACGATACGCCGGTTTGATCACGAGCGGTTTGGACGTGCTCGCGTTGGCAAGGTCCGTCGATGCGACCAGCCATCCTTTGGCGATCAACAATGCTCTCAACGTATCCATGCCGACCGTAACATCTTTCTGAGCGGTACGATAGTTTTTGAAGTTGGTCGTCGACATCGTATTCGCGGTGATATCCGTATGGCAACCGGACGCACGGCAACCGGCGACGTTCACATTGTTGTTGGCGGAATCTTGCGATACTGAGCTGTAACCGATCTTAAAGCTGTGTCCGCCGGCGACGGTCTTTCCGTTCACCACGACGGTCGGGGTTGCCATATGACAATCCTGGCATTGAATATTTTTGCCGTTCGCCAGCGTGGTGTGATACGACGAAGGATAGGAATATCCGGCAAACTCAAATCCCCCTTTGCCGACAAGGATCTGTCCTTGTACGCCATAGTGCGGATAGAAGCGGCTGCTGGTGATGACGATCGAATCCGTTGCAGCTGTTTTTGTCGGATCCGGAATCGGGCTCATCGGGCTCGTTTCACGCGTTCGGTGGCAGGTGACGCAGGTGTTCGAGTTTCCTACATTGAACGAAACATCCGCTACGCCGGCGACGAACGATTTGATGTTGATCGCATCGGTCTTCCGCATGGTGAAATCACCTTTGGCATGCGGCGAATGGCACGTGAAGCAGCCGGGTTGCGTACCGTTCGGGTAGGACTTTGTGGCCATCGTTGCATAATTCCCACGGGCGGTTTCCAGATACCCTTCGGTGATATGACAGCTGGCGCACGTCGTGCTATTCAGACCGCGTGCCCAGGATGTTCCTTCCATATGTCCGGCAGATTCGTATTCAAGACTACGTGCCATGACAAAGCGTGCCGTATCGCTATCCGGAGTATGGCATGTTGCGCATTTGAGATCAGGTTTGAAACCGTCAAAATAGACGAACCCTGCATCTTTTCCTGCAGCGCCATCCTTGCCCGTTGCACCATCTTTTCCCGCCGGACCGGCAGGACCTTCGCATGCAACGAGCGTGAGAAGAGCAAAAACGGTTAGAACAGTCAGAAGATTTTTCACTGTTTTAACTCCTTTCCTAGATGAAGTGTGATGGTTCTTTTTATCGTGAATATTGGCTTACCCTTTCGAATGCAGATAAGTCAAACTTTGTTCGGACTGCGTTTTTCAGCGGCAAAGAATGTGCCGAAGAAAAGCTGATAAAATGTTGGAATTATCGTTACGGATGTTGAAAGATTCTTATTGTTGCCATTTCCGAACGATCAACTTTTGCATCTGTGGGAGTTTCATCGGACCTCTTACTCGGGAATCCCCTTCGATGCGATATCATACTGATCGGTCCGAAAACACCGAGGGGCCGCTTTTCTCACGGCCCCCGCTCTTTGAACTTGTTGTTGGTATTTCGGTTATTCTTCATCGCTCAATCCACTTGTCCGTTCATGTGGCGGGATGGATCGATGATCGCCATCGCCGCATTCACCGTCCGGCTGTGACACGTTGAACAATCCGACGTCACGGCGGCGGCAGTATGTCCCGTCACGGGAAACGCTTTTTCCTTGAGCGTGGATTTGGAGACATCACCGTGACAGGTTCCGCAGGCAGTCGCTGCACTGGACGTATCGTTCCACGTCATCGTGACATTGGCATTCCCGCCTTTAAAATTACCGTGACAGTAGGTGTTGGTGCATGACACATTCGTGGCGGAATACGAAACGCCCGATCGATAGACGGAGGACGATGTGTCAAAACGGATTTCGGCATTCGGTGTCCCGTCAATATGTCCGGCAGAGGTGATGACGGACGGAACCGAGTGGCACGTGCTACAGGCGACATCGGCGCCGATGGTACCGCCGGAAAGATGGACCTGATGCGCTCCGACGCCGCGGAAGGTCGGCGTTATATTTCCGGAAAGATCTTTCGGCGGTGCGGCATTAACGCTGCCGTGACACGTGGTGCAATTTTCCGGCCCGTTCGGTTTGTTGTGACAGGTTAAACATGTTTGACCGGTCGTCCCGCCGGAATAATCCGCTCCGTGGCAGGATTGGCACAGTTTTAAATCGTAATTGTTCCCTTTGAGGAATACCGCATGGAAACGCGATGAACCCGGATCGGCGAATCCGGCGTCATGAACAGAGACCACCGGTGCCGTGAGCGGTTTATCCTCTTTCCGTTCGCTGCAGCCGGTCATCAGTAGGGCGGACAACAGGATCGTCCAAGCGATATGTATTCTTTTTTTCATTTTGTTCCGTGGCAATATCCGCAGAAATTTTTTCCCGATGTCCCGTTCGGCCGCGCATTGCCGTCCGTGTGGCAAACGAAACAATTCGCCGCCATGTCGTCATGCCAATCGCCGCGAGAGGACTTCATAAATCCGGCCGGATGAGTTTTGGGATTGGTCCCTTTGATTCCGTCCGCATCGGCATGACAGGTGATGCAGGAAGGATCGCTTCCTTCCGTGTCATGGCACGACGCGCAGCGTTGAATGTCCCGTTTGGCGAGTGTCGCATGACTGCCGCCGCCGGAACCGACGCCGATCGTGGTAAATCCGAATTGTTCATGGCTCGTCGGAACGGCGCCGCCGAGCGCCACACTGCCGGACATGTGGCAATCGCTGCAGAACGATTGTTGACGGTGACACGTTTGACAATCGGCCGCTTTCCCTTTCGACGAAATGCCGTGCGTAAACTTGAAGTTCATGTCGTGAACCGCCTGACCGGAAAGCGCCGTCGGTTTATCGTTGCCGGATCGGCGGGGCGAGATCAATCCGATCGACTCGAAACTGTTCAACCGAGTGAGGTTCGAACCGTCGTGGCATTCCATACAGGATGACTCGGTATGACAACTCTGGCATTTTGCGTCGAACGTTCTGCCGTTCATTACCCGGGCATGTTCCCGTCCGAAGTTCGCCGCCGCGTGCGACGCGGGCCGGAGCGAAGAGAGATTGGTGTGGCACGCTTCACACTGGTTGGTCGCTTGTACGTCGTTGTGGCATGTGTAACAGGTCGCCATCGACGGGAGATGATGCGGTTCGGCAAATGCCGCTTTTTCCACACCGGCATGACAGGTATTACATTCCATCTTTTGACCGATCACATGCGCTTTGTGATCGAACAGCACTTCCCGCGCCGGATTCGGGAGCGCGACAGGATTTTCCGGATTCGTATGACAATACGAGCACGTTTCATTCACTTCCTGTTCATGGCACGACTGACATTCGACATGCGTGGGAAGCATTTTTTCCGAGGCCGTCGTGGACAGTTTTTCGGCGGTGTGACAGGAAGAACACTCGATGCCGTTGTCGGCATGTTTGCTGTGGGAAAATTTAAGCAGCTGCGTTTTATCGTCCCGGTCGTCTTCGTTTGCCGTCATCGTTTCGCGGCCGGAGAGGATCACCCCGATCACAAGAAAGAAGAACGCTACGAACGATACAATCTTCGTCGTCATAACCATCCTAACGATTCAGTGAACCAATAATGGAGACGCAGAAACAGGCGCAGGTCGCTGCTGTACTGCGGATTGCTCATCCATTGCACTTGTGTGTCGACGGAGAAGGTTTTTACGGGGCGATAAACGACGCCGGCCGTTCCGTTCAACACATCATTGGCAGCATCAGCCGGGGCGTGTTTATACGTCGCATATCCGAAGCCGACCATCGGAGTCAACGTCCGTTCCATCATCGGGTAGACCGCCTGCACGGAAATGCCGCTCAATTCTCCGGCATAACCGAAATTTTGCGTGATCACGGCGGAGACAAAATCGTAGCTGCCGCCGAGCACCAATCGTCCGCTCGACTCATCGGAATAACTCACCGTGGCAAAACGTGCGTAGAAGGAAGATTGGGTTGTCGGGCGGTATTCCACCCCTCCTTCGATCTCTTGCGTGCTGTTCACGGTGAAGACGGAAAAGATGGAGTTGTAGGCCAAACGCGGTTCACGGAAGATATATTCCGCCGTCACATTGATCTGATCGTTCACTCCCACGCGGACAAACGATTGAATCTTCGCGATCTCGTCTGTCAGCAGATCAAAATCCCCTTTCGCTTGAACGGTGAACGTCCGGCCGTGCTGATATTCCGCATCGGCGGAGAGAAGTTCTTCCTCGTATGGCAGTGAATTGATGACGACAAGTGTCGGTTGAAACAGCGAATCGAGTCTCAGCGTGGTGTACGGTTTCCGTTCCCGCCGTTTGTTCATATAACTGAAGCCGATCAAGCCCACTTCCATCGGCGCCACGGTGATCTGGCCGCCGAAAAGCCCGTTCGTGCCGATATAACTTTTTCCGATGTCGCGCGTGTGATTCACATTCGTTCCGCCGTATCCGGTGATGCCGACCAGATTGTCAAACAGCCGGGCGGTGGCGGAAACGCCGTCGATCAGACCGTACCCGACGCCGGCAAAAACAAATTGGCGGCCTGCGGAAACGTCCGCAAGACCGCCAATGTTTTTGATCTTCATCAGGAAGGAGCTCACTCGTAATTCCGGATCGGTGTCCAACGCGGTGCCGAAGTCGTTGGACACCATGGCATTCATCAGGAAAGAATAGTCCTCCGTCGCCGCCGAAAAATAGACCTGTTCGTACGCCCGGAGGTATAACACATTCGCCAGCGCCGTATCGCGTCCTTCAAATCCGTACACGGACGTGGTAAACCGTCCCGTCATCATTTGCGCCGGCAGGGAACCGGCGGCAAGAACAAACATGATCAGCGCGGACCGGAACATTGTCATCCTTTCGGTGTCGGATGTTTAATTTCTTCGAGCATCTTTTTATAATCGAACTCTTTCATCGGATGCATTTTCGGCGTATGGCAGGTGACACACATTTTTTCTCCGCCGTTCAGGACCAGTCCGGCCGCGACCGCCTTCTCTTTGTTCTCCGGTTTGTTGTGGATCGCTTTATATCCGGAAGCGGCGCCGTGGCACGCTTCGCACTGCACGCCCATTTCGGCCTTGAACGATTTTTCCGCCGGTTCTCCGTATCCGGTCGTGTGGCATTCGAGACATTCTTTCGCTTCAAACGGTTTCCCCGCGATGTTCTTTGCTTTGGCGAACTCTTCGGCTTTGGAGGTTTTTAGCGTGTTGAACGCTTCGGCATGTTTCGATTTTTTCCAGACATCGACCTGCTTCCCTTGTTTCGGAAGGTTGTGACAAGCGCAGGTACCGGTGCCGACAAACTTATTCTGTGCTGTTAAGGGAAAAACGATAAACAAAGCGATGATCAACAGGGGGATTTTTTTCATGACAAGAGTCTCCTCAAATGGTGGCTGCACTTTCTGCGGCAAACGATGTGCCGAAGATTATCCGTGAAAATGTTGAATTTTACAGCAATTCAACCGATCGATTCTTACAGCTGCAAAAACGCGATTTTTCCGCTTCGCAAACATAGGAAGCAATCGGACGTTATTGTCCGGTATGGCAATCGCTGCAGTTCATTTCCTTCCACGCGTCGCCGATATCGACCGGATGGATGAACTCCTCTCCTTTCGGGGAGAGCGACGTAAATTTGTCCGACGGGCTCTGGGACAAAATAATATGACAACTGTTGCAGTCTTTCGAGATCACCCGGCCGGTCTTTTTCGAAACATGTTTTCCGTCGTGGCAGCGGAAACACCCGGCGTACGCATAATGACCGACGTTGTTGGGATAGTGCTTCCAGCTCACTTTCATTTCGGGAAAGATTGTGCGGGCGAACGCTTTCTGCAGATGAACGATCGCCGTGTCGACGGCGGCCTTGCTCGTTCGCATCACCTCCGGATACCGGAAAGAATACGTTTCGGTGAGCGATGTGTGAATTCCCCGCAGCGCTTCCTCTTCGGTCGCATATTCCTTGGAGAATGCCGCCGAGGCAACGGAACGGATCGACGGAAGTTTCGGCGAGACCAATCCCTGACTCATGAGCGAGTTGATCGATTCTTCCGGAGTCCGGTAAATGTGCGTGGGACGGTTATGACAGTCGATACAATCCATCGTCCGCCGTTCCCCGGTCGCGAGTTTGGATTCATCGAACGAATCGGTAGTGACAAATTCGTCCACCGAACCGTCGCCGAGTTTCATGTGCACCACCGGAATCACCTGACGCTGCGAGTCGATTGTCGTGTACGTCACTTCGTTCTCCGGATTGACATGCCAGTGAATGCCGGAGGAAGTGCCGGTTTGAAGATTTCCGCCGCCGATTTTCATCAAGAGCGAGACTGACCACGGTGTGTTTTTTTCATCCGGCATGTAATAGGTCTTGTTCACTTGTTTGTCCGAGAAAAAATGTTTCGGCCAGTGGCACTGTTCGCATGTTCCCTGTGCCGGACGAAGATTGTGCACCGGCGTCGGGATCGGGCGCGAAAATTTGTCGAAGGTCACGGAATAGACTTGATACGCGCCGGAGATTTTGGATTTGACGTACCAGTCCGCCCCCGAACCGACATGGCACTCCGCGCACGTGACCCGCGCGTGCGGGGAATTTTTATACGCCACATATTCCGGCTTCATTACTTCATGACAGATCTCGCCGCAGAAGCGAACCGATTCGGTGAATTCGTAAACCTGGAAGCTGCCGAACGCGGAGGCCATCAACACGAACAGGGTGATGGAAGAAAGAAACGCAAATTTTGTCCGGTGGGCCGGTCTGTTAAAGTCGATCGTCGGCAGTTCCCCCTCATCCAATCCGCTCCGGGCACGCCGTTTTTTTTCCCCCCGCATGCCGATCAGCACCACGATCAATCCGCCGATGAAAAAGACCGGCAGGATAACGAAGGTGATGATCCCCATATATGCTTTGGAGTGCGCCGAAAAAAAATCGACGACAAACAGGAACACGATCAGTCCGAAACTGACCGCGGAGATCGCGGCGCCGCCGAAGCTGGTAACGTTAAAAAAGGAGGAAGGGAGAAATTTTTTTATATCCATAGGGTCCTCGATTATGCTTTGTCCGTACCGGTGCGGGACTCTTCTTCCCGTGTGCGTTCTTCTTCCAACCGCCGCATTTCTTCCTCTTCTTTGATCCGTTTTAATTCCAGCGGATGCTCGTCGGCCATTTCTTCCTCGGAGAGTGTTCCTTTCAGCCAGGCGAGGTTCATCGGATACACGTCGGGATTGAAGATGACGAAATAAAAATGCCACACGATGATCGCCAGCGTTGCCAGCCACGCTTCATAATAGTGGATCACACGGGCGACATCCCAATATTGTTTTCCGATCAATCCGAGAAACGTATTATCGAACCACAGGATAAATCCGGTGACCGCCATGACGATGGTCCCCCAGATGAGCGCCCAATATTCCGCTTTTTCCACATAACTGAAGCGGTCCAGCAGCGGTTTTTCCTTCCGCAAGCCGAGGTTATATTTGGCCACATTCAGAGCATCGGTCAGGTCGGACACCGCCGGCAGAAGATCCCGGATCAATTCTTTTCCGCGCTGTGTGAAAAAGATGTAATAGAGATGATACAATCCGGCGATCAGCATCACCACACCGGAAATCCGATGGAGCCAGGAACGCAATTCGAACATACCGGGAACGATCGACCGGATCCCTTCCACCCACCACGCATCGGGATACCGCAGCATAAATCCGGTGATCACCAACAGGATAAAACTTCCGGCGAACGAGCCGTGCTGCAGCCGTTCGCTCAAAGTCATGCGGACATACAATCCGCGTCCGATCTCTTCGTCGACAACACCATGCCGGCGATGGCGCAGTCGCCGTTTCGACTTCCGGTAAAAATCGAAGACATTATGCAGTCCCATCACGCCGATCGTGACGACGATCAGGACGACGTACACGTTTGAGACAAATCCGATCAGTTCGTCCTCGCTGTCCGCCTTTGTGGTGACATGAACCGCGCCGGCGGCGAAGTTCTCATTCGCACCGGGATGACAACTGCCGCACGTGACGGAAAGATTTGTTTTGCTCACTTTGGAACGGGGGTCGGACGACGGCAGAATGTCGTGGAATCCGTGGCAGCTGGCGCAGTTTGCCGCTTCTTTGCTTCCGGCTTTCACAGCCAGTCCGTGGTAACTGTCAAAAAACGACGTACTGCGTCCCGTCGGCAGTCCGAATTTTTCGGACAACTTCACCGAACTGTGGCACGGCGAACAGACTTGTTCGGAGACGTGCAGCGACGAAACCGGGGAATCGGGATTTTTCGGAGCGAGGATTTTATGTTCCCCGTGGCAATCGGTGCAGACCGGAGCGGAAGAATTTCCTTTGGCGAAGGAAGCGCCGTGGATACTTTCCGTATAGTGTTTCACTTCCGTTGAATGACACTGCGCGCAGGTCGAGGGAATGTTTGCTTTATGGACGGAGGATGCGGGATCGGACCCTTTGCGCATATCATGGCTGCCGTGGCAGTCCACGCAATTCGCCGCTTTGCCGTTTCCGTTTTTTAATGCTTGTCCGTGAACGCTCTGTTCATACGCCAGCACAAACATTGCCGTCGGCCCGGTGTGATTCTCCTGCTTCGAGTGGCACGCGATGCACATTTTTTCCTGGGCCAATTTTACCATCGCCGTATCCGTTTTGGATTTTACCATCGGAACATTTTGCGAGTGGCAGTCGATGCACAGCGGTGCATCGGTGCGCCCTTCGGACCGGGCTTTGCCGTGGGCCGAGGCGAGGAAGTGTGCCGCTTGTTCCGTGTGGCATTTGCCGCAACTTTCCTTCACGTTGGAACTGCGCAGCGTACTCTGTTGAACGGAGACCACATCGTGCCGGCCGTGACAATCCTTACACAGGGCACTTTTGTCGCTGCCGGATGCGATCACCGTTTTGTGGAACGTATGTTTTGTAATGTCGCCGGAATGGCATGTTTGGCACGATACCGGAGCGATGGTCTCTTTATGCGGAATATTGTTCGGATCAAAACCCGTATGGCAGGAGTTACACGGAAGTTTTTTGTGGGGCGACGAGTGGAATGCATTCTCCTTCACATACAGAGAAACGGACTTCCCTTTTTTTTCCATCGTCAAGGAATTGTCCGAATGGCAAGCCAGACATTCTTCAGATGTCTGTGAGAAAACGGGAGTAACAGCGACCAACAACAAGAGCAGAAATCGAACGAACATCGTTTTGCCTCTGCGGAAAAAGTGGTGGAAAAAACCGAAGGATCCGCTGCTATTCAAGACAAAGAGCGTGCCGTCCTGATTCCGCTTATTTTTTCAACAAAACCGCACGTTTTTTTTCCAAGAATGAATGGTCCGGGAAACGGATTACCATTTTTGCGATTCCGGAGGGAGGGAAAACGGAGAAGATTATCCGAATTAATTCTGACCGAAATGGCGGTGGATTTAAAATGAAAACTCCTCCGCGGCGGGAGGAGATTTCATGTGAGGGAGTACACTCGTCGGGAGTTGAACCCGAAACCTTCGGCTTCGGAGGCCGACGCTCTATCCAATTGAGCTACGAGTGCATTAATTGAATAATTGGGTAATTGTGGAATTGTAGAATTTGTTTCAGAAAAACCGAATTGAATTGATGGATAATTTCACAATTCCACAATTACAAATTTACCAAATTCTGGTACGCCCGGAGGGACTTGAACCCCCAACCCTCAGAGTCGAAGTCTGATGCTCTATCCAATTGAGCTACGGACGCGTTGTTTGCGGCCGGAGCGAAATCCCTTTGGGATTGAGCTACGGACGCAATAATTTGAAAATTGAATAATTGTGGAATTTTAGAATTGTTCAATGCAAAATTAAACTGTTTTCAAAAACAATTTCACAATTTTTCAATTGCACAATTACCAAATTCTGTTGCGGCCGGAGCGAATCTTTCTGGATTGGACAACGGTCGCTGAACGGGAACAATATACGAATATTTCGGAAATATTTCACCTACTATCTATAATCCGTACATAATCCTGTTCCCCAATTCTTCCGGCAGCTTTGCGGCAAAGATTTTTTCCGCCGCCGCTTGAATATCGTAGTCGGACCGTATGAGACGATATTCCCACGTTGACGAATCGAAAAGTCCGAACGCGAGCATCGGATTTCCGTCGCGGGGCTGGCCGATGCTTCCGACATTGATAAGGAATTGTTCCTCCTTGATAATCGATTTTGCGCGGCCGTGCGGAGAAAATATTCCCGGCACATGGGTATGTCCGACAAAACAAACCTTCTCCTGAAAATGCCGGATGGCAGAGACGGCGTCGTCCGCATCGATGATATACTCCCACTCTTCGGGTTGATGCGGCGACGAATGGACGAACAACATCTCCTCTTTCCGCACCGTCATCGGGAGCGACCGGAGGAACTCCCGGTTCTCTTCCGTCAATTGTCCGGCGGTCCAGACCACGGCGCGACGGGCGATCGAGTTAAAATCATGGGCGAGCGACGGATCGAGCGCCGCGGCATCGTGATTGCCGAGGACGGTGGCCGAACATCGTTCACGGATGAGCTCCGCACATTCGTTCGGATTGGCGCCGTAACCGACCACGTCGCCGAGACAAACAATTTCGTCGACGCCGGTCTCGTCGATCAGCGACAGGGCTTTTTCCAGTGCTTCGAGATTCGAATGTATGTCGGATATAATCGCGTATTTCATAAACTATAAATTGAACATGTCCTTACCGTTCGTTAAGGAAATTGTCTCTCGAACTCTTTCGACAAATTTAAAATAATATTAAACGAGGTCAATTTCGAATTCTCTCTGGTATTTCTGATCATGACGAACCGTTTCCCGTCCGGCGCGATGTCATAATTGACGATCGGATTGTTGGGAAAGTACATCGGCGTCAGGTCGAACATTTCTCTCGGCGGTTCGGCGGAAAATGCCGGTGTCGTCCGGACATCCACGGCCATCATTCTTCCGGTGGGACTGACATAATAAATTGTCCGTCCGTCCGGCGACCAACGCGGCGTGACTCCCCCGTTCGACGAAATCTGCCATTTTCCTTTCATCGCCGGAAACGCCCGGACGAAAATTTCGAAGACGCCCGTTTCGTTGGAATACGATACGATGAATTTTCCGTCCGGTGAAACCGAACCGCCCGATTCATAGGATGACGTATTTAAAAGCAGTTTCGGTTGTTCTTCCTTTCCCACTTCGAACATTAAAATATCGCCATCGGATAATCCCCCTTCGGAATTGACCACCAGCCGATTGCCGTTCATCGAAACCGGATAGTGCGGGATATCCATGCGGTAGACCAGGCGTCCTTCCGCACTCCCGTCCGCAGGGATCGCCCAGACTCCTTCTTTCCCCGGAACGGCGCTGACATAGTAAATCGTTTTCCCGTCGCTCCCCCACACCGGCGCATACATTTTTTTCCCGAAGGTGAGCCGGTTGAATGCGCCGCTTTTGAGATCGTAGATCCACACATCGTTGTCGAATCCGATCGTTGTTCCGATCGTCACCGCCAATTTTGTCCCGTCCGGTGACACGCGGGGGGAATTGTACGCCTGCATCTGCGACAGCACCGGAACGATCGTCCCCTTCTGATCGACCCATACCAGTTCCAATTCCTTTTTATACGTTCCCTGCAAATACACGAGATGACCGTCGTCGGAAACGGAAAAATCGGTGACGCCGCTTCCCTGATCGCTGTTCACATCCGTTACGATCGGCACCGGCTGATGCGTCAAACGAAAGTCGCTCAACGAAAACGGGGCGGCCGATAATGTTCCGTTACGCGCAATGATCAAATATCCCGGCTCGATGTACCGCGCCATTTCACCCCGCACGTCCAGTGTGTGCCGTTCTCCCGTTGCGATCGATTGGATGACGATCGACGCATCGATATACGAGTTGGGACTGTTGACATCGCCGACGGTATACATCAGGTATTTGCTTCCCGGGAGCACTTGCGGCCATCGGTGCGTCCGTTCGTTTTTGACCGTGTCCAACACGGAGGCCATATTCAATTCTCCCCCTTTAGACGAAACGGAATAGACTCCACCGGAAAAGTTCGGACTGAGATAGATCCGGTCATCCTCTCCCCACGATGCGCCGCGGAAACCGTTGGCATCGCAAATTGTCTCGACGGTCCCTCCCTGCAGCGGTACCTTTTTTAATTTACCGTCGGCAACGAAGGCGATCCATTGGCCGTCGGGTGAAAAAATCGGCGACACACCGTTGGTGGTGCCGCTCAACTTACTCCCGCTGAAACTGGACAAGGGCCGGAGATAAATGTTCGAAATTCCGTTTTCAAAGATCGTATAGGCCAGAATTTTTCCGTCCGGTGACAAGGCGATGGAGGGGACTTCGACACGGGTGATAATTTGATTTTCGGAAGAGATGACCGACATGTTCATCCGATACACCTCGTTGCGAGCGCCGGTGCGATTCATAAAGAACACCATCCACACGGCGACAAACACCACAACACCCGCCGTGATGATCCACGGCAAATTCGCAGAGGACATTCCCCGTAACGAAAAACTATTCGACGAGGTGTTTGTCGTTGTCATCGTTCCGGTCGGGAATGTCCTGCTCATCCGCGTCCGGCTCGATGTCCGTTTAAACCGGTTCAAGTCGATCGCCACTTGTTTGATCGACTGCATCCGTTCGGCGGGATCTTTTTCGAGGCACTCCATGACGATGCGGTCGAGTTCGGGGTCGATCTCCGGTTTTACGGACGACGGGGGCTGCACATCCACATTCACGATTTCGTAGAGAATGGCGCTTTCGTGGGCGCCGTTAAACGGCGAGCGGCCGGTCAACATTTCGTACAACAACACCCCGTAGGAAAAAATATCGGAACGATGATCGGTCTCCCGGCCTTGCACCTGCTCCGGCGACATGTACCCGAGCGTGCCGACGGTGCTGCCGGCTTTGGTCAGCCGCGACACTCCGGCGAGTTTCGCCAGACCGAAATCCATCACTTGCACGATCCCGTCCTTGCGGACCATGATATTTTCCGGCTTGATGTCGCGATGGACGATCCCTTTGTCGTGCGCCGCCGCGAGCCCTTCGGCGATCTGAATGCCGTAGTCGATCGATTGTTTCAGGGATAAGGAGGATTTTTTTTCCTGCAGCGTCGCTCCGTCCACAAATTCCATCACGATAAACATCGTTCCGTCGTACTGATGAATGTCGATGATAGAACAGACATTCGGATGATTCAACGCAGCGGCGGATTTTGCTTCCTGAACAAACCGCGATTTATCCTGTTCGGATTCCGCCGAATGCGGCGGAAGAAATTTGAGAGCGACGAAGCGGTCGAGTTTTGTATCGTGGGCTTTATACACAACGCCCATTCCCCCTTCACCGAGCTTCTCAAGAATCGTGTAGTGTGAAATCGTTTGTCCGATCATTGTTGTATCGCCTTCTGCCAATTCATCACCAGCGTTAACGGTGCGGTTGCCAATCTCCCTTTGGAGACCGACAGCAGAATGGAACGCCCATCCGGCGAGATATCGCGGAACGTCCCGTTTCCGAGCTGGATATTAACGCCGCTGACCGATGTCGGATCGAAATATTCGCGCACCGCGCCGACGGTAAAGGATTGGCCATGGCCGTTCACTTCGGCGGACATCACTTTCGATCTGTTAAGATAGAAGATCTCGCGGCCGCTATTTTTCCACCGCGGTGCAACGCCGCCGTTATTGGAGACTTGCCATTTCGCACCGGGGCCGGGGAAAGGGCGTACGTAAATCTCGTTCCGGCCCGATTCATTCGATTGATATGCCACCCACTTCCCGTCCGGAGAAAAAACGCCGGCTGCTTCCGAAAACTCCGTCTGCACGAACGGAAACGGCACCCGGTCACCGAACATCGGAACAACATACAGGTCCGCTTTGGATTCCTGGTCTCCATTGTTCGTATAGAGCAGGTATTTCCCGTCACTGGACCAATCATTGGGGCTTTTCAGAAACGGTGAGGCGAAGATCAGCTTCTCATCCGCTGCACCGTCAACATTTTTTTCGAAGAGGTCGTATCGGCCGTTGCGGTTGGTGGCAAATGCGATCCGCTTTCCGTCCGGCGACCAGACCGGATAAGCATCCACGGACCCGTCAAACGTAAACCGCGTTTTGACACCGCGGGCGATATCCAGAAGCCAGATATCGGCATTCCGTGCCGAGATCTCATACAGGTCCATCGCGATCGTGCTCATATCCGGCGACAACTGTGCCGTCACAAAAATTTCCGGTTGTCCGAACGATGTTTTTTTCTTCCCTTGCATATCGAACAACGCCAGTTCCGGCACCGATCCGGCACTCGTGCCGAGATACACCAGCACTCCGTTCTGAGAGACCGAAAAGGAAGCAACACTGTAGCGCGTGCTGAAATCGACCGATTCCGCAATCGGAATCGGATCGCCCTCCAGCTCCAGCGAACCCGGATCGAATGCGTGCGCCATCAGTGCGTTTTCGCGCATGTAGAGGAGATATCCGTTCGCATACGCAACATTCGAGATACCGGTGAGCAATCGTTTGTTGAGTGAACCGTCCACGGTAGCAACACAAATGGCATCCAGTGCACTGCCGCTGCCGGAAGCGGTCGTTCGTGCAAAATAAAGAAAATGTTTTCCGTCGGGAAGGAAATACGGGTACCGGTGAGTTTGTTCCTTTCGTACGGTATCCAGCTCGGTGACGGGAACGGGAATCCCGCCGGATTCCGGAACAACGGAAAGTCCGGTGATCTGATCGACCGGCAAAACAATCTTGCCGTCTTTTCCCCATGAGGCACCGCGCGGCGTGACCACATCACAAATGGTGAACGGCGGACCGCCCGTCCGTTCGACCCGTTTGAGTTTATTGTTGGTAAAAAAACCGATGAAGCGGTTATCCGGCGACCAGAAGGGAAACGCTGCCCCTTGTGTTCCCTGCAATTCCGTGGACTGTAAGGCATCAATCCGACGGGTCCACAGCGAAGTGCTGCCGGATGAATCGGAGGCGATAAAGGCAATCATCTTTCCGTCCGGCGAGACGGCGATCTGTCCGCCCCCGAATGCATTGCTGAAATGATGATCGTCCGGTTGTTCGATATATGCACGAACAACCCTGCTCTCCTCCGTGAACGGTGAAAGATCGGGAAAAAATAGCAGCATCACTGCCGAAGCAAGTGAAAGTGCCGCTACAACGATCCACAGCCGTGATCCGGTGATGGTTGCCAGGAGAGGAACGGAGACACCCGGAACTGATCGGGAGACTCCGATTTTTGATGCCGCCGGGGATTGTGCTGCGGGTATGATGCGACTGGCGCGCGAACGGCTCGATTCCCGTTTGAACCGGCGAAGTTCTTTTGCCACTTCGGCGACGGACTGGTACCGTTCGGAGGGATCTTTCTCCAGGCATTCCAGCACGATCGCATCGAGTGACGGATCCAATTCCGGTTTCACCGAAACCATCGGCGGTACGTCGACATTCACAATCTCGTAGAGAATTGCGCTTTCATGCTCACCATTAAACGGGGAACGTCCGGCAATCATTTCATACAACAGAACGCCGAGCGAAAAAATATCCGAACGGTGATCGGCTTCCAATCCTTGCACTTGTTCCGGAGACATATACCCGAGCGTGCCGACGGTGCTCCCCAACTTCGTCAACCGCGACGTGCCGGCAAGTTTCGCCAGGCCGAAATCCATGATCTGCACGATTCCGTCTTTGCGGACCATGATATTCTCCGGTTTGATGTCCCGGTGGATGATCCCCTTTTCATGCGCAACGGCGAGCCCGTCGGCGATCTGGATGCCGATATCGATCGCCTGTTTCAGCGCCAGCGACGATTTTTTTTCCATCAAGGTCCGGCCATCCACAAATTCCATGACGATGAACATCTGACCTTCGTGTTCCCGGATGTCGATGATGGAACAGACGTTCGGATGATTCAACGCGGCGGCGGACTTTGCCTCCTGAATAAACCGGGCCTTATCCTGCTCGGACGCCGCCATATGCGGCGGGAGAAATTTCAACGCCACGAATCGGTCAAGCTTCGTATCCTGGGCTTTATACACAACGCCCATTCCTCCTTCGCCTAACTTCTCCAGGATTTTATATTGTGCGATCGTTTGACCAAGCATGATTTTGGCAGTTAAGTGAATTGGTTCATTGGTTCATCGGTTCATTGATCCATTGATTCATTGGTTCATTGACTCAATGATTCAATGATACAATGACTCAATGAATAAATTAAATCTACTTTCCCTTCATAATCTCAATATAACCCGGTTCGTTGCGGATCGCATCAAAGTCGGTGTCGGACTTGATCCATTCGTAATCTTCCAATCCGGCCAGGATCGATTTTTTTAATGTCGCCACCGCCTGCTCTTTTTGATTGAGCCGGGAATAGACACAGGCCGCATTATAGAACATCAGCGGGTCGTCCGGACTCAAATCGATCGCTTTTTTCGTCTGCTCCAGCGCTTCTTGTTTTTTGCCGACTGCCGCCAGTTGAATGGCATAATGGATATGCGATCGGGCATCGTCCGGATGTTTGGCGAGATACAGCGGGAACATGTCGAGCATCTTTTGAATGATCGCGTCCATTTTTTCCTTGTCGCCGAGCCGTTCGTACGCCATGCGCAGTTCGCCGAAGGCGGTATGGAAATCGGGATTTAATTCGGTGGTTTTGATGAGCAATCCCACCGCCTCTTCATCGCGATTCATTACGTGGCAGATCCGTGCAAGCACCCAATATCCGGTGAAGATGTTCGGACCGAGTTCGATTGCTTTGCGGGCGGCCGTTTCGGCTTCCTGAATCGATTTTTTGCTGAAATACGCCATCGCCAGCGCCGCATACGCTTCGGCGACGGTGGAATCGTACATCAGCGCTTTCAGGCTCGACTCGATTGCCTTGTCGACCCACGCATCCTTGGTATCGTAATCGTAATGCAGCGTTGCGTACGATTCTCCCAGTCCGGCATACGCCGCCGCATACCGCGTGTCCAGCTCGATCGCTTTTTGAAACAAGTGTATGGCGAATTGCAGCGAACTTTTCGTCCGGCGGTATAAAAACTCGCGCGCCCGGAGATAACAATCGAACGCTTCGGCATTGACGGTGGAACGTTTCGTGAGAATGATCTTTTCGTTCGGGGAAAGTTTGATCATCAGCGCGTCGACCACCTGTTTCGACACTTTTTCCTGAATGTCGAACACATCCTCCATCTTTCCTTTAAACGATTCCGCCCACAATTGACGGCCGCTCTCCACGTCGATAAACTGCACGGCAATACGGAGGTTGTCCTGGAATTTCCGGACGCTCCCTTCAAGCAGGAATTTGATCCCCAGTTCTTTGCCGATCGTTTTGATGTCTTTCGTCGTGTTCTTGTACTGCATGGAATTCGTCCGCGAGATCACGTCGAAATCCTTTAACTGCGACAGGTGGACGATCAACTCATCCGTCAATCCGTCGCCGAAATATTCATTTTCCTTGTCCCCGCCGATGGTGGAGAACGGAAGGACGGCAATGGCGAGTTTTTTTGCCGCTTTGGGCGCGGAGGTCAGTTCCGAGTGAAGTGTTTTCAAGGTCTCCAGCAGTTCCGCGCACGATTGGTAGCGTCTCTCCCGTTCTTTTTCGAGCATCTTTTTCACCACGGTGTCGACCGAATCCGGAATGCGGCGGTCCAATTCACTCGGAAGCGGCGGATCTTGATTGACGATGAGATACATCAACCCGGCATCGTGTTCGGATTTGAACGGAAGATCGCCGGTGAGCAATTCGAAAAAGAGAATGCCGAGGGACCAGAGGTCGGAGCGATGATCCGCGTTCATTCCCTGCGCTTGTTCCGGGGACATGTACGCCAGCGTGCCGACCGAAGATCCGGCACGGGTAAGGGAACTTTGACTTTTAAGTTTTGCCAAACCGAAGTCCATGATCTTCAACTGGCCCGATGCGGTCAGCATGATGTTTTCGGCTTTGATGTCCCGATGGATGATGTTTTTCTCATGCGCCACTTTCAATCCCTGCGCAATGTGTTCCGTCCATTCGATCGCTTGTTTCACCGATACGCCGGAACCGGTTTTTAACGCGGCGACGTAATCTTTCAGGTTCTGGCCGTCCACGAATTCCAACACGATGAACGATTGGTCATTCGATTCGTTGATCTCGTAGATCGAGAGAATATTCGGATGATTTAACGCGGCGGTCGCTTTCGCTTCCTGAATGAACCGAGCTTTTGATTCCGCGGTGGCGGTCGAGTGGGCGGGGAGAAACTTGATCGCGACGTTCCGATCGAGTTTCGTATCCTGCGCTTTATACACGACCCCCATCCCTCCTTCACCGAGTTTTTCGATGATCCGATAATGTGATATCAGTTGTCCGATCATATAACGCTGTTTCCGCCTTTCGTTCCGTTGAAAAAATGTGGGAGAGTGCCGGCCGCCGTTTGTTACCGCAGATCGTCGATCAGCACCAATTTTTTATTTTGTTTCGATTCCAAATACACCATCCGTTTTCCGTTATTCGCGAGGGCAATTTCATTCCCGAGCCGCAGCTGCGGAAATGTTCCGGCAACCGCCCGATCCGTTCCGTCCGGGAGGGAGACGCGTCTCAATTTATTTTGCGTGGAGACGTACAATAATGATCGCGATGTCGGATCATATTCATAATCACCGAGCGAACGGATCAATTGTTTCGGTGCAATCGGCGTGCGGGTGGAATTCGGCGACGATTCCAACCAGACACCCACCCTTCTCGTCGGGATCAAATCGTTGTAAACGATAAAATCGCCGTTGAGCACCGGCCGGGCATACATCGAATCGCGGAAATAGCGAGACGGCGGTGTTCCGTCCACCGATCCGATCCATGTTCCGGTACTGTTGATGGTGAGAAACGTCTTCGCATCCAGCCATACCAGCGGTGCTCCAAGCCCGACCTGTTTCGGAGACTCTTCACCGTTCACGTCAATGAGATATGTTCTCATGGAATCATGCGGTATGTCCCGCGTGTGACCGGAGTAGATCAACCAACGATCGTCCGGCGACCAGAGGGGTTCATGAAGGTTGGCCGATTCACTCACGATCTGTCTTTTGTTTTCGCCGTTGTGATCCATGCGATAGATCGTTGCCGTCACTCCTTGCGGATCGGTATTGTTCACCACATACGTGATCCATTTTCCGTCATTCGAGATCGAAACTCCTTCGAGATCGGCTTCCTCAAAGGTCAATTGCCGTGCCGAACCTGAGGTGAGGTCCGCCAGCCACACTTTGTCGATCGAGTGTTCCTGAGAAAAGACGAGACGTTCGCCGTCGCCGGAGACTGCCGGCATTCCATCCGGACCGCTGCCGCGGGTGATCTGCACCGGTGTCCCGCCCGAAGCGGGTATGGCCCACAGATTGAGGTTGCCGCTGATGTCCGAGGAAAATATAATTTCCTCCTGTTTCGTCCAGGACATCGTGACGGTGAGTTTGTTCAGCTTCGTCAACCGCTCTTCTTTTCCCGATTCAAGGTCACGGACCATCAATTCAAAGTGTCGACTTCCGAATCGGCGCGACCAGCAGATTTTTTTTCCGTCCGGCGACCAGGCAAATAGACCGGAAATATCGGACGTATCGGCGATTTCCAGCCGGTCGTCCGTGCCGTTCGGTTTCACGGAGCGTATTTCGTTCTTTCCCGACACACTCCCCCAGCCTTTGTGCCGGATGTATCCGATCCGTTCCCCGTCCGGCCGCCACTTCGGAATATATCCCACGTCGACGATCCTTTTGCTCAATCCTCCCAGGGTGGCGACCGTGGCAATCTCCGGTTTGGTAAAATTTTTGTCCGACCGGTCGTACACGATCTGGCTGCCGTCAGGAGAGATGTCGGTATTCTGCATATATCCGGTGGAATCGTTCGTAATCTGCCGCGGTTCTCCGCCGTTCACATTCATCAGATACAGATCCCACGAATTGCCCCGCGCGTTGCCGGGAAAGACGACCCAGCTTCCGTCGCGGGAGAGAGCCGGAAATCCAACTTCCTGAAACGGAATCGCAAGCGTGCGGAATGACATGTTCGGATTGAACGTAATACCGCCGGTAAAAAAAATTCCGTACACCGCACCGATCACTACGGTCAGCGCGCCGATGGCGATGATCACGCGGGAATTGATCGAAACGGGAGACACACTCAACGCGGAGGGTGCATTCGCGGTGGAGGTCGATTCCGGGCGGTACACTTTTTGCGACGGCCGCGATACGCGGGAAGAATCTTTTTTCGAACGGCGCAGATCGACGACTAATTCCTGAATCGACTGGTACCGGTCGGCCGGATCCTTTTCGAGCGCTTTGCCAAGGATATGTTTGATCTCTCCCGAAACATCCGGAAGATATTTCTCGATCGGTTCGGGATCTTCGTTCACGATGGAATAGACCATCGCCGCTTCATGTTCGCCCCGGAACGGAAGCCGGCCGGTCAACATTTCAAAGAACAACACGCCGAAAGCGAATATATCGCTGCGTGAGTCGACGGCACCACCTTGGATCTGTTCCGGAGCCATATAACCGAGCGTGCCGACGGTGCTCGAGGTTTTCGTCAACTTCATCGACCCTTTCAGTTTCGCCAGGCCGAAATCCATCACCTTCACCTGGCGTTTGGAGTTGATGATGATGTTGTCCGCCTTGATGTCACGATGGACGATCCCTTTGCCATGCGCCTCCATCAGCGCTTCGCCGATCTGTATCCCGAACGACACGGCATCCTCCGTTTTCAACGGACCCGATTCCACCATTGTGCGGATCGTTCCGCCGTCGACAAACTCCATGGCGATATACGGCTGCTCTCCATCCTCTTTGATCTCATAAATCACGCAGATGTTCGGATGATTGATCGCCGCCGCGGCCCGCGCTTCCTGAAGGAACCGTTCGCGTTCAGTACCGGTGCGCGAAATGTGCGCCGGCAGGAATTTCAGCGCAACCTCGCGCTGCAATTTCGTATCGAGCGCTTTATACACAACCCCCATTCCCCCTTCACCGAGTTTTTCGAGGATCGTATACTGTTCGAACGTTTGTCCGATCATTGTCACTTCCCTTTAATAATTTCTTTGAATTCCGGTTCGTCGCGCAGATTATCCATATCCGTATCTCGAATGAGCCATTCGTAATTGCCGTATCCCGCGGTGATCGCATCTTTCAGCGATTGGATCGCCTGCTTTTTTTCGTTCATCTGGGAATAAAAACAGGCGGCATTGTACAGCATCAACGGATCGTCCGGAGAAAGTTCGATCGCCTTCGCCGCCTGCAGTTTTGCCTCCTCTTTCCGCCCGACCTGCGCCAGATCCGTGGCATAGTACATATGCCCCCGCGCATCGTCCTGGTGCTTCGAAAAATTCCGCTTATATGTTTCTTGCCCGTAGTGATGGATCTTCTGATATTTTTCCTTATCTCCCATCCGTCCGTACACGATCTGCAGATCGCCGTAGACGGAATAAAAATCGGGATTCAACTCCAGCACTTTCAAAAACAATTGCACCGATTCGGAGAAACGATCGGTGTTATTGTAAATCCTTCCCAGAATCCAATATCCGAGGAAGTTGTTCGGATCGAGTTCGATCGCTTTTTTACTCGCCGTCACCGCATCGTCGAACATCCGTTTGCTGTAGTAGCCGAGACCGAGTGCGGCATATGCTTCCGGCAGCGTGGAGTCGTACATCAATGCTTTCAAACTGGCTTCGATCGACTTGTCGAGCCATTGTTCGTTCCGCTCCACATCTTGATACATGGATGAATAGGTCTCGCCGAGGCCGGCGTAGGCGTCCGCATAGCGCGGATCGAGCTCGATCGCTTTTTGAAAAAGCTGCACGGCGAAATTCATGCTCTTTTTCGTCCGCTGATACAAAAAATTCCGGGCCCGCAGATTGCAGTCGAACGCTTCGGGATTCAGAGTGGATCGTTTGGTCAACACGACTTTTTCCGTCGGTGAAAGTTTTACCATCAGCGCATCGACGATCTGTTTGGACACCTGTTCCTGAATGTCGAAGACATCGTCCAACTTCCCTTTGTACGTTTCCGCCCAGAGCTGCGTATCCATCTCCACATCGATCAATTCCACCGTGATCCGGAGATTTTCCTGAAATTTCCGAACGCTGCCGGAGAGGATGTAGCGTGTTCCGAGCTCCCGGGCGACCGATTTCACATCTTTGGTTGTCCCTTTGTAATGCATGGACGTTGCCCGGGGAACCACGCGGATATCCTTCAGCTTTGCCAGATTGGCGATCAACTCTTCGGTCAAACCGTCGCTGAAATAATCGCTCTCCTTGTCCGGACTGATATTGCCGAACGGCAACACGGCGATCGCTTTGGTTTTGGATTGTGCGGCGGAGGAATCGATGACCGAGTGGACTTCGGTCAGCTCTTTCAACACCTCGTCGATGGAAGAGTAGCGTTGATCGCGGTTTTTCTGAATGAACTTTTTCATCAATTGATCGATCTGCCGCGGAATCCGCTTGTCCATCTCGCTCGGGAACGGGGGATCTTCGTTGGCGATCAGATACAGCAGTCCCGCGTCGTGTTCCGCCTTGAACGGAAGATCGCCGGTGAGCATCTCGTACAGCACCACGCCGAGCGACCAGATGTCGGACCGGTGATCGGTGGCGATTCCCTGCACCTGTTCCGGGGACATGTAGGACAATGTTCCGAGCGAGGTTCCGGTCTTCGTCAATCCCGCACCGCTGCGCAGTTTGGCGAGACCGAAATCCATGATCTTGATATTACTCCCGCCGCCGGTGAGCATGATGTTCTGCGGCTTGATGTCCCGATGGATGATGTTTTTGTCGTGCGCCGCTTTGAGTCCTTTAGCGATCAATACCGCCCAGTCCAGTGCTTGCCGGTACGGGAGTCCGGGGCCGGACTTCAAATTCCCCATATGCTCTTTGAGAGTTTCGCCGTCGAGATATTCCATCACCAAAAACATCATCCCGTTCTGCTCGTCGATTTCGTACACGTTCAAAATGTTGGGATGATTTAACGCTGCGGCTGCTTTCGCCTCCTGCAAAAACCGGGACTTATTCTCTCCCGTCGCCGAATGCTGCGCCGGAAGAAATTTTACCGCGACAAATCTGTCCAGTGTGGTATCTTTGGCTTTATACACGATCCCCATGCCCCCTTCGCCGAGTTTATCGACAATGAGATACCGGGATATGGTGGTTCCGATCATATCAGTTATCCTGCAATCAATGATAAAAAACGTTTGTTGTTGCGCAGCGGTTTCCACGCCGGATCGGTGCGAAGGGACTGCGGAGAGACTTCACACGGAACAATCAGAAGTTTTTCCAGAAGGTCGATCGATTTTTCCTGTTCGCCGGTCATCACATAGATCTGCGCCAGATCCAGCAAGCGAAAGGAACCGCGCCACGCCTCTTTTTCCAACGGCAGCATGTCGACCGCTTTGAGGCCGGCACGGATCGCCTCCTCTTTTCGCCCGGCGCCGGCAAGAGCGATGCCCAGCGCGCTCTGGAGCCGTTCATCCTCCGGTGCGGCGCGCAGTCGCCGTTCGACATCCGCAACGGCACGTTCCGAATATTTTGCCGCTGCACCGGCGTTTCCCCGCAGGAGTTCAATCTGCGCACGCAGCATTGTCACAGTACCGAAATTGAACTGGCTGTTATTGATCTCTTCCGCCGGCATTTTGTCCAGCACCACCCTTGCGGCATCGTAATTTCCGTCGAATGTCTCCAGCGTGTATTCGATAAATTCCACCAGGTATTTCATGTCGACGTTTTTCCCGAGCAATTTTGCATCGGCAAACATCCGTTTGGCGCTGGCGACATCACCCTTCCACAGGAGTTCGTTTTTGATCCTGTCCCAATAGATCGTCACCACATCCGGAGTCATGGCGATGGAACGTTCCAGCGTTTTATCCGCATTTTCATAGTCCCGCATCAATGTTTGCGTTTCGCCCAATTGACGGAGAATATCGGTGGCGCGCGGATTCCCTTCGATGGCGCGCTGGAACGATTCGACCGAGCCGCGCATGTCACCTTGCCGCCGTTTGACGGCAGCGATGCCGTAATGGACATCCACATTGCTCGGCGAAAACTTCAGCGCCAGGGCGAATTCTTTCAGTGCGTTGGTATAATCCAGCTGCGTGTGGTAATAATACCAACCCATCGCTTCGCGGGATTCGGAAAGGTCCGGAGAAATTTCGATCGATCGTTCCGCGGCATATTTCGCCTTTTGCACCCGACTCTCCGTCCGGTCATAAAAGAACCAATAATACGACGCATGCACCTTGGCGAGTTTGGCGTACGCCGCGGCAAATGCCGGATCGATCTTCACCGCTTGTTCCAGCAGCCGGATGGCAATGTCGTTGTCCTGCTGCGACATGCTGCGGGACGAATATTCGATCGCCTGGAGATAGATGTCGTACGCTTCGGAATTTTCCGTTAAGGATGTTTCCAGATTTTTTTTCTCCGTCCCGGCAAGGGCAATATCCATGGCGACGGCGACACGGCCGGCGATGTCGGACTGGAGTTTAAACGCGCTGGAAAGAATCGTTTCCATCGATTCCGACCAGACCTGCGTCTCGTCTTCCACTTTGATCAGCGTCGGATTCACACGGACGTTTGTTTTTTCCCCGTCCGTTTCCCAGCGGACGGTCCCTTGCAGGATGTAGTTCACTCCCAGTTCCGCACCGATCTGTTTCAGCGTTTTGGTCGTGTTCCGGTATTGAACGGCGCTGGAACGGGCGATCACTTTCAGGCCGGAGAGTCCGGACAACCGGCTGGTCACCTCATCCGTCATTCCGTCCACAAAATAATCCTTGTCGTCCGGACCGAGATTTTCAAACGGCAGCACGACGATGAATTTTTTCTGTTCGCCGAAACCGAAAGCGGTTCCGACAGAGTCGCGGAAAAAGAATATGGCCGCCGCCGCAACAACAATGATCGCCGCCCACCCGAATTTTTTGATCGGCTGAACGAAAGCCGGAAGCGGCGATGCGAAAGGTCGAATCGACGTTGTGCGCGACGCAGTCCGGTCCGTTTCCTGCGTCCGCACCAACCGCGTTGTTTCTTTTTTCAGCCGGCGCAAGTCTACGATTACTTCGCTGAGCGATTGATAACGGTCTTCCGGATCTTTTTCGAGGAGTTTGTTGAGGATGTGCGTCAATTCGTCCGGAATGTCGTTCCGGTATTTCGCGGCGGGTTCCGGCGGTTCGTTGACGATGGAATACATCACCGCCGCTTCGTGTTCGCCGCGGAACGGCATCTTTCCCGTCGTCATTTCGAACAACACCACGCCGAAGGAAAAAATGTCGGAGCGGTGGTCCGCTTCGGTTCCCTGGATCTGTTCCGGCGCCATATAGGCAAGCGTGCCGATGGTGCTGGAGGTCCGCGTCAGTTTCATGGACCCCTTCAATTTCGCCAGACCGAAATCCATTACCTTGATCTGGTTCTTTGCGTTGACCATGATGTTTTCCGCCTTCACATCGCGGTGCACGATCCCTTTGCCGTGCGCTTCGTTTAACGCTTCGGCGATCTGCACGGCATACTCGACGGTTTGTTTAATGCTGAAGGGGGAGGCGGTGGCGATCTTCTCACGGAGTGTGCTCCCTTCCACCAGTTCCATTTCGATGAAATGGCGGCCGTCGTGCTCTTCGATGCCATAGATCGTGCAGACGTTCGGATGATTCAGCGCGGAGGCGGATCGTGCTTCCTGCAGGAAGCGGGATTTTTCCTGACCGGAAGCCGAGACATGCGGCGGAAGGAATTTGAGAGCCACAAACCGGTCGAGCTTGGTGTCTTTCGCTTTATAGACGACACCCATCCCCCCTTCGCCGATCCGTTCGAGGATGTGAAAATGTTGAATTGTCGTTCCGGTCATTTCCCCTCCGGAACGACGGGTAAACGTTGTTGGCGATTCATCGTGAAAACCACTCCCCCGTTAAACAACGATAGACGCCCGTGTGCATTTCTTCCGTCGAGACGGACGTCGGCCGGACCGATTTGTGCGACACCTGCCATCGGACGGACGACGGCAGCATAGAATAGATGGAACGGGCCAAACCCTGCAGCGATTGTTCTCCGACCGCCGTGAGATCGACCGTCTCATCCCACAACGAAATAATGTTAAATTCGTTGGATTTCCGGAGAAGGATAATATGGATGAATCCCTTCTGACCGGTAAATTTCGGGATCACTTTTGCGGCGAAAATTTCCTGGAATTCCAAAATTTTTTCGGGCTGGACCGTCACCGTCATGATGTTCGCTGCGTACGGCGTCACGCCGAGTACGCGGATATATTCCTTACCCGTATCGGCGTCATCGAACGATTGAACGGAAGGATCCAGTTGCACGGGCGTGTATTCGATCGCCAGATCGTCCGTCAGTTTCAATTCAAATTCGGTAGACTCCTCGTAATAAGCACGGAGTGACTCCACCAATTTTTTGAAGACGCCGCTGCTTTCGTACTCCAACGTGGACGATTTGGACTCCCAGATCGTCAACGAAATACAATCCTTATGGTCGGCGGTATTTTGCAGCAACGAGGCGAAACGGCATCCGGGCTGATGACGCAGGGCCGAGACGACGTTCCGCTCGTATTCCTGCGCGATCTTCTGCGAATGTTCGGCACGAATGCCCATCGATACCATACGAAGAAACATCGTTCCTCCTTCCGTGCGAAATGTCCCGTGGATCCGTGAACGAGTTACAATACCCGTTTGATCACCATCATCGTGATATCGTCCGACTGCGGATGGGCGCCGGCATGTTTCCGCACTTCCGTTACGACGATGTCGATGATTTCTTCGGCGCTCCGGTGAAGATGTTCGAGCAGGAGCGATTGCAGCCGTTCTTCGCCGAATTGTTCGTGCGCCGCATTCATTGCTTCGCTCACGCCGTCCGACTGGATGACGAGAATGTCTCCTTTTTGAATCGGCACTTCCACATCCTCGTACGCCGCTTGCGGAATTAATCCGATCATCAGTCCGCCGGTCTTCAACCGTTGAATGGTGCCGTCACTGCCGATGAGGAAGGGCCAATCATGCCCGGCATTGGAGTAGTGGATGCTGTGATGCTGAATGTCGATGACGCCGTAAAAGAGAGTCGCAAATTTTTCAGGGGAGGTACTTTCATAGAGCAGTTTATTGGAACGGAGCAGGCATTCGGAAGGATGATGCGACACGAGTGTTTGCCCGCGCAATGTCGCCTGCAGATTCGCCATCAGCAGCGATGCGGGAAGCCCCTTGCCCGACACATCGCCGAGACATAAGGCCATCCGGCCGTCGTTCATCGGGATAAAATCGAAATAATCCCCGCCGATGGATTGCGCAGCAATCGTCCGGGCAAAAATATCATACCCGTGCAGTCCCGGATTGTTGCGCGGCAGCAGGTCGCGTTGTATCTTCGACGCCAATCCGACCTCTTGCTGCATTTTGATGAACAGTTTTTCTTCTTCGATCAACCGTGCGTTTTCCACCACTTGGGCGGACTGCGCCGCGATGATCGCCAGAAGCCGTTGATCGTCGGTATTGAAGGGTTGCCCGTCTTTCTTATTATAGACAGTGAGCACCCCCCGCAGTTCGGATTTGACAATCAGCGGTACACACAGCAATGTTTTGATGTTGCCGTCCCACTGCACCCCGCGGAAGCGCGCGTCGTTTCCCGGATCATCCACACTGAGCGGCTTCTTATTCAGGTGCATCCATCCGATCAACGCCTGATGCATGTGGAACGCCGGAGCTCCGGCCGAACTGACCATCGTCCGGATGAGCGTCTTCATCGTCTTCTGTTCTTCTTCCACCAATGTGATCACCCCCTGCTCCGCATTCACGGCGCGGATCGATTTCCGGATGAGGGTCTGCATGATCTCTTCGGCGTTCAACGAGGCGCTGATCGCGCGGGCAATGTCGTTGAGAATCGAAAGTTCTTCCACGGCCCGCCGGAGACGGCGAACCTCGTCTTGCAGTGCATCGACGGGAGGTGCGGCGGGATTTTTTTCTGTCATGGTGGACGATTCGTGAATAAAGGTGACCAAAAGTAACGCTTCTGCTATAATAATCAAAGACAATTTTCGCTGAAATTTGAATTTACTTTGACCAACGGATTGAATATCTTCGGGCAGTCAACGTCGGAACCAACGAACCTTCAGGAGAACACATGAGCATCAAAACGACCACGGTAGCGGACGGCAATGTCGTCATTATGGAACCCAAGGGATCATTTATCGGGGGGACCGAAACCGATGAATTGAAAAACATGATCAACGGCTTCATCGAACAGACAAAACTGCGTTTGATCATCGATCTTGCGGACGTGACGTACCTGAATTCCTCCGCCATCGGCATCCTGACCGTGGCACACACGTCGTACCTGTCGCGCGGCGGAAAGATGATCCTCTGCAACGTGAACAAAAGTATCACCAATGTCTTCGTCGTCACGAAATTAGCAACGGTCCTGTTCACCGAAGAATCCCGGCAGGATGCAATTCTGGCCATCGGCAAATAGCGGTCCGTTCCACCGGCAAGCATTTTTTTACCATCCATCCGTACGACGACCATGCAGAAGCGGATATCGACGATTCTCGTTTCTCCCTTTTTTTTGGGCTTAGCATTTTCGCCCTCCTTGCCGCTGTCTCCCTCTATATTACGTTCCAAAAATTCGATTTGAGCAGAGGATACGAACGCGAGACCGCCGCAAAAATCGGATTGTTGAAAAAAAATCAGCTCGATATCGTCATCGCCAATGCGTTTAATTCCGCCCGCACATTGCGGAATTACGTTCAGGAATATCCCGCGCTCGACCACTATGAAGAGATTTTAAAACGTTTGTTTAAGGCGCATCAAAATCTCGACGCGGTAGAACTCTCGCGCGGCGGAGTGATTACCGACGTTTTCCCGTATGAAGAGAACAAAAAAGCGATCGGGTTCGACATCCTCGGCGATCCCGTTCAACAACGGGAGGCGATCGCCGCGGTACGCAAGGGAAACATCATCTTCGCCGGACCGCTCAATCTTGTGCAAGGGGGAGTCGGTGTCGTGGGGCGCCTTCCGATCTACACGCAAAAAAATGATACTCCCTCCTTTTGGGGATTTTCACTTGTCATGATCCGTCTGGAACGGCTGCTCAACGATCCCAGCATCACATCGCTGTCGGAATTAGGGTACGATTATCAATTCGCTAAAGTGCGGACCGACGGAACGGAAGATATTTTTTACCGCACGGATTCCACGCTTATCGATCCGGTGAAGGTGGAGATCGACCTGTATGACAATAAGTGGGTCCTTTCGCTCGCACCGACGGAGGGATGGTCGGCATTTTCCAAAACGCTGCCGTTCGGTGCCGTGAGCATTCTGTTGTCGATGATCGGCGGAATATTCGCCTGGTATGTCGCGCGGCAGCCGTACCGGTTGACGGTGCTCGTCCGGAAAACGTTTGCCGAATTGGTGGAAAGCGAAGAGCGGTTCCGTGCAACTTTCGAACAAGCGCCGGTCGGCATCGCCCACCTGTCGCCGGACGGAACGTTCCTCCGGGTGAACCGAACGCTCTGTTCCATTCTTGGCCGGCCGCGCGAAGAGCTGCTGTCGACACCGTTCGCCGATACGTCGCACCCCGATGAAGCGGAGGCGGATCTCGCCGCCCTGCAACAACTGTTACACGGTTCCCGGACCGAATATGTCGCGGAAAAACGTTGCCGCAGAAAAACCGGAGAATTTTTCTGGGCACAATTGAGCATCACACTGCTGCGGGACGCGAAAAAGTCGCCCCTCTATTTTGTCGTGATTTTTCAGGATATCTCCGAACGAAAAAATTTCGAGGAGCAACTTCGACATGCGCACGAAAATCTCCTGAGTATCGTCGATACGCCGGCCGCGGCGGTATTCGATCTGACGCTGGACGGCACGGTCCGTTCGATCTGGAACAAAACGGCGGAGCGGATGTTCGGATACACCAAAGAGGAAGTGATCGGCCGCCGGCTGCCGATCGTACCGCCCTCCCGGCAGAAGGAATTCGATACGATCAGCGGACGGGTAAAAAACGGTGAAATGATCAACAATTTTGAAGCGCAGCGGATCGGCAAAAACGGTAAACGGATCTTCGTCAGTGTCAATTCCGCCCCGCTGCACAACGCTTCCGGGGATGTGGAAGCGATCATTTCCGTGCTGATCGACATTACCCAAAAGAAAAAGATCGAAGAACAGTTTCTCCGTGCTCAGAGGATCGAAAGCATCGGGACGCTTGCCGGCGGGATCGCACACGACCTGAACAATATTTTCAGTCCGATCCTCCTCTCCGCTCAATTCCTCAAAAAAGAACTCGGCAGTACCGGCATCGTCGGCAGCACCCTCTCCATCATCGAACAGGGAGCCGTCCGCGGGAGCGCCGTGGTCAAGCAGATCCTGAACTTCGGACGGAGCGGATCGACGGCGGAGCGGTATCCGGTGCAGTTGAAACATCTGGTACGGGAACTGGAATCGCTCATCACGGAGACATTCCCCTCCTCCATCACCGTGCGGTCGGAAATTCCCAACGAAGTGTGGTTCGTGAACGGCAACGTGACGCTGCTCCATCAAGCACTCGTCAATCTCTGCATCAATGCGCGCGATGCCATGGCCGAGGGGGGAACTCTTACTATCACACTGACCAATCGTGTGATCGACGAAATGTTCTCGCGTTTCGAACAAACGGTCCGGCCCGGACATTACGTCCATATCAGTATCGCCGATACCGGTGTTGGGATTCCGAAGGATCTGCTCCACTCCATGTTCGTCCCGATCGATTCTCCGGATGCCCCTGTCGCAGGTGCCGGCGTCGGACTCTCCACCGCGATCGCCATCATCAAACAGCACGGAGGGAGCATTTTCGCTGTCAGCGAACCGAATGTCCGCACCGAATGCAGCATTTATCTTCCGGCGATTGAATCAGCCGTGTCGGCGGAATCGGTCCCGGTCCCGCCCCGCGGAAACGGGGAGCATATTTTGGTGATCGATGTCGAAAAACCGATCACCGATATCGTCAAACAAACGTTGGAGGGGAACGGTTATGTCGTCTCCACCGCGAACGACGGTGCGGAAGCGATCACGGTGTTCGACGGTGTGAAACATTCCGTTTCGCTGGTGATCACCGATTTGGATCTTCCGGTGATGGACGGCGCCACGACCGCTTTGACGATATCCAAAATGTCTTCCCGCGTCCGTTTTATATTTTCCAGCGGTATCGCGCAACGGGACCGGCTCCGGTCGATCACGCATGTTCCGATCGGCGGCTTTCTTACAAAACCATATTCGGCGGAAACGCTTCTCGCCACGGTCCAACAAGTTTTGAACACACCATAAAAATCCGTCATTGCAGAATCATGAACATCCGTCTCTTTCATTTGAAGATTTTCACTGCACACGCTGTCGCTTCCCTCTTTTTTTTCACTGCCCCCGGTTCCGCTTTTACACAAGTGCCTTCACCGGAACGGAGCGGTCCCTACACACTTCGCTGGTCCACGGAGAGTTACACTTTCGGTGCGGCTGTCATCGTGGCGTTCACCGCATCGGCCGTTGATGACTCTCTCCCGATCCTGTCGACGGCGGAAATCGCCGCGTTGGATAAAAATGACATCAATCCGGTGGACCGGATCACCGCCGGTATATTTTCTCCGGTTCAATCCTCCGTCAGCGATGTTCTTGTCGGCGGTGCGATCCTGTCACCGCTGCTGTTTGTGTTCGACGATAAGATCCGCCGCGACGCCGGTACGATCGGGACGATGTATTTGCAGACTGTTCTGTTTTCCACCTTCACCCCCTCGTTCGGAAAAGGGAGTGTCCGCCGTGTGCGCCCGTATGTGTATAGCTCTTCCGCATCATTGAGCGAAAAGCAGGATATCGAAGCGCAACGTTCGTTCTTTTCCGGACATGCCACGTGGGCATTTTCCACCTGCGTCTTTTTTGCGTCGGTCTATTCGGACTATTATCCGGATTCGGAATGGAAGGATGACGTTTGGATGGGGGCAATCGGCCTCGCCTCGAGCGTCGCGATTCTTCGCGTCACATCGGGTGCGCATTTTCTGTCGGATATCGCCGTCGGCGCCGCCGTCGGATCGGCGATCGGTTACGGTATTCCCTACATTCACAAACATTCGACGGACGGACTTTCTTTCACGCCGGTGATTGCTCCGGATTATCGCGGAATGTCCCTCACTCTCCGGCTTCCCTAAACAAAAAAGGCGAACAATGTTCGCCTTTTTTGTTTAACACTTTTGATCATCATTACGGGCGTCCGCCGGGACCGCCGGGTCCGTCATGACCGCCGCGGCCGCCATGTCCGCCTCTGCGCGGATGTTTATTCCAGAACTTCGTCACCCATTCTTCGAATTTCACCAGCTGGTCCGCCGTTAGGATCAATTTGATCGATGCAACAAACTGAAGCCGAGCCGCCACCACCAGTTCCCGCGCCTGATCACGCGTGATCACACTGTCGCGCACCTTTGTGCGAATATCTTTTAAAGTGAGGAACATCGTTTCCGCGTACACTTTTACGCTGTCGAATTGTTCATCGGTCAGGCCCACGAACATTTTGATGTGGCCGAGCATACGACCGTGCCGGATGGAATCGTGGCCGGGACCGTTCCCGTGCATCATTTGTAATTCCGCTTCCGTGGAGACGGTCGTTGTGTACATCGTTTCTTCGCCGTAGAGAGCAGCGGTTTCAGCGGATTGTTCGGACGGGCCGGTTGTATCGCAGCCGATCAGAACGAGAGTGACCATCAGTGCAGCAAAGAACTGTTTCATATGTTTTTCCCCGGATTGTGAGTGTAAGGATGATTGTGATGAATCTTCCATCACTCATACAATCTGCATGCCAAACTACAAACGCCCCAAATGGAAAATTTTTCTCTGTTGTGTGTACAATAGTATGCACAATTTGCACACCGGTCGCATGAAATGCGTCCTCCCGACCGAGAATTGTTATTTGATGAGGATCATTTTTTTCACGTCGGAGAATTTTCCCACCGTCAGCCGGTATACATACACTCCGGAGGCGGCGTTTTTTCCGGAGTTTGTTCTCCCGTCCCAGGTCACGCGATAGTTTCCGGGCTGTTGAAATTCCGACACGACACGCTTTACCTCTTGGCCGAGAAGATTGAAAATCTGGAGTTGAACGTTTCCGTGTTCCGGAATTTGATACTGTATCGTCGTGTTCGGATTGAACGGATTCGGATAATTCTGACCGAGCGCAAAACCGAAAGGTGCCTGTACGGAATTGCGGGTATTCATTGGTATCGGTGAAAGAATCGTATATGTTTGACCTGCCATCAACGGATAATTCGGTCGGATGATAAATTTGTCCCCTTCGCCGAACGAAATTGTGCTGTCTTTTGCTTTCACCCAAAGGGCATACAGCACGTCAATGCTGTCCATACGATTTCGCAAATCGAGAAACCGTGTATTGTTACTCGGATCCTGCGGATTTCGAGTATATCGTGGAAGTGTATCGGCACTATAGTCCGAAGAAAAAATGAACAACAATTCATATCCTCCCGTGGGATGAATTGTCGGATGCCATTTCCCGTTGACATGTCCGGCCCCGCGATATTCTCCTGCAACAGAGAATAACGTGTCATTTTTTTCGAGAAAACCGGCGTTTAATTGACGCGGAGCTGCTGATCCGTCGATTCCGTCGACCTCCCACGCCGTGAATGGAACGTCGACATAATCCTGATAAATAAATTGGCCGCCGGGACCGCGATGCTTCAAGTATGGTAAAAATGACGGGTGCCGCGCTTGTAACGGTACAAAACTCGGTGAATTATAGTCCACATATCGATATGCTTTTTGTTTTGTTGAATTGCTGAATCTCAATTCCACTCTGCGCAAATCCCACGGGGGCAGTTTACTTTTCCGCGAAACAAAATTATTATTCGTCGGATGGAACAGTCCGTTCCCGAATGCTTCCGGCGCCGTAATAGCGGTCTGTCCTGCAAACCAAAGAGCGCTGGAATCGGGAAAATACTCATATCCTTTTGGTGATTGATGATCCCGTCGAACACCGAACGGCTGCCGTTCCACTTTAAATTGTATTCCGTCGAAAATCGGTGATGCATCGCTTCCTGAAAAATCAGGGTATTGCTCAAGGAGCATCACGTCCGGACCAAAGCCGGACCGTTTTAAATTCCAAGAAAGATCAGTTGTATCTTTTCCATTAAATGTTACCTCATATTTCGCACCGACAAGACGGGAAGGATCGATCACCGTCGCGCGTACTGCATCTTGTCCGTATTGTGACCAATCCGTCAGCAACGATTGACCGATCGATGCCGGATTCCCCGGTGAAATCGCTTTGGGAGTCACCGCCACGATTTTTTTTCCCGTTTCCAGCATGTTTGGCAGCCCCATCAACAATCCCTCCACACTGTGGTTAAAATAATAACCGGTCACTGCAAAATAATATTCTTGTTCGTTGATCAGGCTGTCTCCGGTAAAGGCATCCTTGTCGATCACGATATACCGTCGTATTCCGGTATTCGGTCCATGAGCAACCTGTCGATACACCCATGAACCTGAAACAGGATCGAAGACCCAGTCACTGATGCTGGTAACATTATTGACCAGGTCGAATGTTGCGATCAGTTTTTTCTCCGCACCGATGTGGTTGCCGCTAAATTGAAACACGCGATATCCTTCGAACCGATAGTCACGTCCTTCACCGGTAAAGCGATATTGTTCGGTGGTCGAAAAGACCTCCGGTTTTCCCCATTCCAACAATATTTTTTTATTGAACCGCGATGTCGAAATGGCAAACGGATTGACGGTGGCAGAAGATTGTTTGAAATCCGCAGTAAAGAGAGATTTCGCTGAATCGACCGCCTGGCGCAATTTTACGATACTATTTAAACGATCGGTTCCTTGGGCAATCACAAATGCTCCGACGATCTCCTGCGTATCCCCTTTGGCAAAATAAAACGGCCCGGTGGAAATCATGGAGCGGACATCCGTTGGCGGAATACCGTGAACGCTTTGAGTCCATCCGGTATTCGTCACCGGATCTCCGTGGAAAACGAATCGGGACATTTTGTTTGTTAAGGGGTCGATGAATGGTTTTCCGTTTGTCCCAATCAAACCTTGTTGATACCGGAAAGCCTGTTCGGCGAATAGAACGGAACCAATCGGCGGATCAGGCCAGACGCCCCCATTCGTGTACGTTATGGCAGAAATAGACCGGAGGTTTTTTCGACCGGGGTATTTATTTGACTCTGCCGTCGCGGTGTCATTTCCCGCACCGGGAACCATTGGCCCTTGGAGCAATACAAATCCACTTGCAGGTGGTTTGTTTCCGTATCCCCTGCTGCCCTCATCATCATTGTCTCCGTTATAAACATAAGTCAAATTACGCGCTGAATCGACCCCTACCATGTCATCAGTGGCGTCACCCAAATCTGTATCCGACCACATCGAAAAATAAACACTATCATAATCCGCATCACTTTTGTTGATCACCTTCCATCGAAAATACACAACATTTCCAATCGGATCGGGTTGATCGAATCCGAAATAGGTTGCTTGCACTTCAATTCCCATGGGCTCTGTTCTACCGACTGGTAAATGGTTCGAGAGATTGCCGTCGTTGTACACACTCCATAATACCTGATCTCCCCAGAATTTCGGTTTGTCAATTCCTTTATCCCAATTTTTATTATTGTTCATATCCACGAATGGCGCTCCGAGATCACCTGGCCATTGATCGAAATCAGGATTGATTCCTCCCACCGTATCGCTCCGGTTGATTTTATAAATACGGTATTTCGGATCGGTCGGATCGCTGACAACAGAAGGAGTGTTCAGAGTCGTGTTGAAAATTCCGTTGATCGGACCCGGTTGATATTCTGTTTGATAATCTTGAACGGCAGTTCGCAACAGTCCTGACGGCTTGTGTTTTCCGATTATCCAAATTCCCGCCGTAAAAACGGCTGATTTGTTAGAACCTTTCGGCCATAAAAGTCCGGCAGTATTTGAGCGAAGATAGTCGAAGAAGGGTCCGGAACTATTGATGGTGGCATTGAGACGATTTACGTCAAAATATTTCCATTCCTGGATGGAGGGTTGGTGCAATCCGGTGATGAATGGCGTGGTCGATTTTTGACTATATCCGAAGAGAAAAACAGAAGCAAGCAGGATAACGATGCGGGCGAGCATTCGTTGAATCATACGGACCTCGGAGGATGTGTGTCAAACCAATATAAACAAAAAATCCTGCCGGAGGCAGGATTTTTTGTTTGGGACAGGATCACTTCACCTTCACATCGATCTGCTTCGA
>CAZRWF010000022.1:0-38513 GCA_964603685.1 uncultured Chitinophagaceae bacterium | reverse complement strand
AAATATTCTTTTGAAAACGTTACATTAGGCAAAAATAGATTTATGTTTTCTGACGAACAATAATGATCAGGAGTGTTTTTTTATCAAAAAGTAAGACGACAGAATTGTAAAAAAGGATGAGCTGCAAAAAAAGACCGTTTTGACATTTAAGAACATTATGAATCTTCAAAAATATACTCTTTCCATGATTTTCATTCTGTTGGTCTACTTTGGCGGCTGTAAAGAGGATGGATCTTCGGTTTCGTTTATTGAAAACAACGAATCATTCCAACCGGATATTGCATGGACAAGTTTAAAGA
The DNA here is from genome assembly GCA_964603685.1 of uncultured Chitinophagaceae bacterium. Classification (GTDB taxonomy): domain Bacteria; phylum Bacteroidota; class Ignavibacteria; order UBA10030; family UBA8401; genus UBA8401. The sequence goes on along the minus strand of CAZRWF010000022.1, from coordinate 38,214 downwards.
GTACACCTTGGCCGATGTATCGTGCTGATCCGCAATTGACCGGAAGAAGCCGGTTTGTCGGACCGACGAAGGGGATTATCGTGGATACGCTTATTTTCCCAAAGGGAGAAGTCAATAGCGGAATTACCGTCAATGATGATTCAACAATGTATTTCGGCGTTACCGGCGATACTCTTGATCTCTTCGCATTCGGCCACGACGGAATAGTGAAATGGGCAAAAAAAACAAATCTTATCGGCTATGTCAATGAAGCGTTTAATGCGCCCACGATCGGGAATGATGATTTATTGTATTTGACCAAACGGAGCGGGGTTCTCGCATTGAATGAAAACGGGAACATTGTGTGGCGGAACCAATCGGCGTCTCAACCCAATGGATTGGTGTCGCAAATCGGAAAGGATGGAACAATTTATGTGATTTCACAACAACAAACACTGTATGCGATTTCACGGCAAGGACAAATGCTTTGGTCATTGTCGGATAGCCGATTTTCGTGGGGACCGATCACTACCCCTTCATTCTCCCCTGATGGGAAAACATTATATATCCAATGTTATAACACTGCGACAATTGCCGCTGTTGATATTGAACTTCGGTCGATTAAGTGGACTTTCGGTAGTTCGGGAACTCCAGTTGCCCCTGTCGTCGATATGCAAGGTAATATTTATTTATTAACCTATTCAGCACAGGTGAATCAACCGGAGAGAGTTGATACTTTTTACTGCGTTACACCGGAAGGGACATTAAAGTGGAGTTTTGTTTTCCGGTATAAAAGCAAAAATCACATTCCGAATTTTTACAATTTCGATCCCACCATCGACAAATTCGGGAATGTCTATTTTGCCACCGATACTTTATATTCACTCAATCACAATGGTAAGGTACGATGGAAATTCGGACTTGATGCCGATGATTTTAACTATTGCCCGCTCGTTTGCGATGCAATGGGAACCGTGTATGTCGGAACATCACAAAAACGAATTATTGCTGTGTCCAATCATGGCAAAGAGTTGTGGAGAGTTCAAATCTCCGGGATTTTAGGTTTAGGATATTCTCCCAGTATCGTGAACGGCCGGTTGATTTATCCATCCTGGAAACATAATAGTATTTATATCATCGAATAGAGTTCAATATCAAAAAATAATATCACCGGATCACACTTTAAACAAAAAAACCGTCGAAATTCTGACGGTTTTTTTGTTGTCGTATTGTCGGGTATCGATTGTAATAAAAATTTATTAACTCCGCATCAGTTTCTTATACCGTATGCGGTGCGGCTGACTGGCATCGATCCCCAGTTTTTTCTTCCGGAATTCTTCGTATTCCGAATAGTTCCCGTCGAACCACTGCACCTGGCTCTCCCCTTCGAACGCGAGGATGTGCGTTGCTACGCGGTCGAGGAACCAACGATCGTGCGAGATCACCACGGCGCATCCGGCGAATTCCGCCAGCGCTTCTTCCAGCGCGCGCAGCGTGTTCACGTCCAGATCGTTTGTCGGTTCATCGAGCAGCAGCACATTGGCTTCCTGCTTCATCGTTTTTGCGAGGTGGACGCGGTTCCGTTCGCCGCCGGAGAGCTGGCCCACCAGTTTTTGCTGGTCGCCGCCGGTAAAATTAAACCGGGCCACGTACGCGCGGGAATTGACTTCGCGCGTGCCGAAGCGGAGAATCTCTTCGCCGCCGGATATCTCTTCCCAGATATTTTTGTTCGGATCGAGGGGACGGTTCTGATCGACATAGGCGAGTTTTACCGTCTCTCCCACCGTGATGGTACCGCCATCCGGTTTTTCCTGTCCGGTAATCATCCGGAAGAGCGTCGTCTTTCCGGCGCCGTTCGGACCGATGACGCCGATGATGCCGCCGGGAGGAAGATTGAAGTTCATGTTCTCGTACAGCAGATTGTCGCCGTACGATTTCGCCACATTCTCCGCGCGGATCACCACATCGCCGAGCCGGGGTCCTTTGGGAATAAAAATTTCGATCTCTTCGTTCCGTTTTTCATGTTCTTCGGATAACATCTGTTCGTAAGAGGCGATGCGCGCTTTGCTTTTGGCGTGTCGCCCTTTCGGATTCATCCGGACCCATTCCAATTCTTTCTTCAGCACTTTCTGACGCTTCGATTCCTGTTTCTCTTCCACTTCCAGCCGTTTTTGTTTCTGTTCCAGCCAGGAGGAATAATTTCCTTCGAACGGAATTCCTTCGCCGCGGTCCAATTCCAAAATCCATCCGGCAACGTTGTCCAGAAAATACCGGTCGTGCGTCACCGCCAGCACTGTCCCCTTATATTGCGCCAAATGCTGCTCCAGCCACGCCACCGACTCCGCATCCAAATGGTTTGTCGGTTCATCCAACAACAGCACATCGGGTTCCTGCAGCAGCAAACGGCAGAGCGCCACGCGGCGTCGTTCGCCGCCCGACAGGACGTTCACCGGAGTTTCACCAGGCGGACAGCGCAGCGCATCCATGGCTTGTTCCAGTTTGCTGTCCAAATCCCACGCGCCGATCTGTTCGATCTTTTCCTGCAGCTCACCCTGTTTGGCCAGCAGCTTGTCGAAATCGGCATCCGGTTCCGCGAACTTCGCGTTGATCGCTTCGTACTCCTTCAGCAAATTCACCGTGGATTGCACCCCTTCTTCCACGATCTCCTTCACGGTCTTATTAACGTCGAGTTCCGGTTCCTGCGAAAGATAACCGAACGTGATCCCTTTTTGCGATTGAATCGTACCGAGATAATCGTTGTCCACCCCGGCGATGATCCGCAGCAGCGTCGATTTACCCGCACCGTTCAATCCGAGCACGCCGATTTTGGCGCCGTAATAGAACGAGAGATAGATATCCTTCAGCACTTGTTTATTCGGCTTGTGTACTTTGCCGACGCCCACCATGGAAAAGATGATTTTTGTGTCGCTCACGAACGTTCCTTTCGAAAAAAATTGCAGACGAATATACCGAAAAATTGACTGAAAACTAACGGTTTTTCCCGCACTCCGTGTTGCTTCTCGATGGACAGTTGTGTATTTTCCTGCAATCTATTCTTTCATTCCTTCACAGCCCTATCAAAGAGAATGGAACAATCCTTGCTGACAGTCGATAATCTCCGTTTTAACTCCGCCTTCAAATACGTCGCCGACATGAATTTGAATGCGATCATGAAAATGTGCAAAGAGGAAAAATTCGCCGCCAACACCACCATTTTTCAGGAAAACACACGCGGCGAGCGGATCTATTTCATTCTTGACGGCCGGATCAAAATTTCCAAAGTGACCAAATACGGCGCCGAAACGGTGCTCGCCTTCCTGACCAAAGGGGATTTTTTCGGGGAGATGGAATTGCTGGACGACCAGGTCCGCTCCGCCCGCACAACCGCCGTGGAACAGACCAGCTGCGCCAGCATGAGCAAGCAGGATTTTGACAACATGTTGAAATCCAACAACATCATCCAGCTGAATATTTTGAAGAGCGTCACTAAACGGCTCCGCAGCGCCGATCAGACGATCGTGAACGAATTGGACCGGACGGTGGAGATCTCGAAGCAGCATATCGCCAAATTGAACATGCTGATCGATGCGGCGAAGACGATCAACTCCTCGCTCGACCTCGACAAATTGCTCGACATCATTCTCGAAACCGCCATCAAATCGATCTCCGCGGACCGCGGAACGTTGTACCTTCTCGATGAATTAAAAGGCGAGATTTGGTCCAAAGCATTACGCGGCAGCGAGGTGATCGAAATCCGCCTTCCGGTAGGGAAAGGACTGGCGGGATATGTCGCCAAAACCGGCGAAATCGTCAACATTCCCGATGCGTACAATGATCCCCGGTTTAATCCCGAAGTCGACAAAAAGACCGGTTACCGGACAAACAACATGCTGACGATGCCGATGCGGAACCGGGACGGAAAGACGATCGGCGTTTTCCAGATGTTGAACAAAAAAGGGGGGCCGTTCACCGCACAGGACGAAGAATTTTTGAACGCACTCTCCATCCACGCTTCCGTCGCGATCGAAAACGCCCGCCTGGCACAGGAGATGGTGCAAAACGAACGGCTGTCCGCCGTCGGCCGGATGGCGAGCACGATCATTCATGACATTAAAAACCCGATGGGAACGCTTCGTGTGTACGCGCAGGTGATGAAGAAAAAATCGGGAAACGAAGAGGCCTCGAAGATGGCGGACGAAATGATCCATCAGGTGGACCGCTTCGTCAACATGACACAGGAAATTCTCGACTTCAGCAAAGGGGTCAGCTCCACGAATATGGAAGAGGTGCAGTTTGAGGATGTGATGGCCGGAGTGCTGATGTTCATCGAAAAGGATCTGACGAAGAACAATGTGAAACTGGAACAGAAACTTTCCTTTAAAGGAAAAGTGAAATTGGATCAGGATAAAATCGTCCGCGTTTTCTATAACATCGCCAGCAACGCACGCGATGCGATGCCGCAAGGGGGTACGCTCACCGCCTCCACCGAAGATGCCGGCGGAATGGTGAAGATCGAGTTCACCGATACCGGCACCGGCATGCCCGAAGAAGTGAAACGGAGAATCTTTGAACCGTTCGTGACGTACGGAAAAAAACACGGAACGGGACTCGGAATGTCGATCGTCAAAAAGGTGATTGATGATCACAAAGGAAAGATCGAAATCGAAAGCGAACTCGGCAAAGGAACAACGATCCGCATTTTGCTGCCGACACTGTCGGCGTAAATTATTGAATACGTTGGACGCCGTTTCGGTGTTCTAACCGAAATAAAAAATCCGGACCAGTTCCGGATTTTTTATTTTCTGAATAGTTCGAAACACAATTCCGCACACGCCTCGCCGCTCTGCACCGCCCCTTCGATCGTCGCCGGAAGTTTCGTATCGGTCCAATCCCCCGCAAAAAAAAGGTTTGTCACGGGGGACCGGTGCGACGGACGGTATCGTTCCATCCCGACCGACGGAGAGAATGTCGCCCGTTTTTCTTTGATCACCGCGGAATGAATAACGTTCGAAAGTACGGCGGAGGGGTAAAAACGCTGCAACTCTTGGTGCGCCAGTGCAACCAACTCCTCTTTCTCCATCGCCGCCAATGCATGCGCTCCGCTGACGACCAGCGAAAGATACATCAACCGGTCCGTATCGGCGCCGTAGATGAGCGATTTATTGAAGACCCAATGGAACGGCGAATCGATCAATGCGGCGAACGGTTCCGGCACGCAATGGGCATCCAACCAGAGATGAACGGTGATGATCGGCGATGAAACGAACGATTCGAGATGCGTTAATCCGACAGCGGCGGGATCGGGGAAAACTTTCGGAATGTCGAAATATGGGACGGCGGAGATGACTGCAGCTGGAGAAATGACACTCCCATCCGACAACGTAACCGCCGTGATCTTTCCGTTCGAGACGGCAAACGAACGAAGGGATGTTTCCGTCCGCACCGTGCCGCCCCGCGATCGAATAAATTGTTCGCCGCCCTCCACCAACGCCGGACTGAGACCTCTTTTCGGGATCACCATTGCCGCATTGCGGCGTCGCCACAAAAAGGCCGATCGGAGGACCTTGACAAACAGTGCAGCGGAAATCTTTTCTGTGGAATCATTCAACGCCCCGATGGCAATAATGTCCCACAGGAACTTTTTGTTCGCCTCCGGCTGCTTCAATTCATCCAACCATTGCGCGACCGTTCGGGAAGATAAATATTCGTCCGCATCGGGATCGGTAAAAAGAATCGCCGCACCGACACGGAGCATGGACATTCGTTCCGAAAAACTCAATGATTTCAGCCGCAGGAGTCCGCCCGCCACATGGAGCGGTGCGGGAAGCGGGAGTGTTCGCAGTGTGTCCGCAGGACGGTCCGGATGGCGGAACACAATCGACAAAACATCCTGAACCGTAACAGCGTCCATCCGTCCCGTCAAACGCAAGTACCGCAGCGTGGCGTGATAACAACCCATCATCAGATGTTGGCCGTTGTCCACTTCGTCACCCGTTTCGGGATGCCGGAAGGAATACGTACGGCCGCCGAGACGTTGTTTGTGTTCGATCAACAGAACGGAGCGGCCGCGGGATGTAAGATGTGTGCCGGCGGTGAGTCCGGCCAAACCGCCGCCGATGATCAGAACATCAGGAGAAGTTCCGTGCATCACCGTTTCCGGTAATTCCACCAAACGCCGGCGGTGATGAGAATTTTATTGAGGGGCGAGACCGTGATGCGGCGGCGAAAAACGTTGTACTCCGCCTTTTCGATATCCTGCAGCAGGCGGAAGTAGATATTTTGCATGATCAGCGCGGCGATAAATAACGGTTTATCCTCTTCGGAAAGATGGGTGATCGCGTCGCGGAAATACGTTCGGGCACGTTCGGCTTGAAACGCCATCAACCGTCGGAATTTGACGTTGTACTTTCCGGCGAGCAATTCTTCTTCGCTGTATCCGAACCGGTCGAGATCGCGCTGCGGAAGGTAGATTCTCCCCTTTTTCGCATCGGCGGCGACATCGCGCAGAATGTTGGTCAGTTGAAGCGCGATGCCGAGATTCTCCGCATAAATTTTTGCGCCGACATGTTTGTATCCGAAAATCTCCGTACAGATCAGTCCGACGGTGGATGCAACGCGATAACAATACACTTTTAAATCGTCGAACGTCTCATACCGGGTCTTCACGAGATCCATTTCCATGCCGCTGATCAATTCCGTGAAGTGATTGAGCGGAATATTGAACCGATTGATGATCTGCGACAACGTGTTGACGAGCGGGTACCGGGAATTGCCGGTGAGACCGAGTTCGAATTCTTTCGCCCACTGCACCAAGCGGACCCGTTTGGTCGAGACACTCTCCTCGTCATCCACGATATCATCCGCAACGCGGCACCATGCGTAGACCACGTTGATCGCCTCCCGTTTCGGTTTGGGAAGCATCAGAAAAGAATAATAAAAATTGCTCCGTTTATTCTTTTCGATCAGATCGGATGAGAGAAGGTGTTCCATATTCCTTTGTTCGGAGAGCTCGGGTAAAAATGATGCCGTGATCGATCAACGACAACGACGGCCGGAACGTCCGGGTGTCAAATCCCCTTGCGGCGATCTTTTCGCCGATCCGCATGCCGCCGTGCCATACCCACCGTAATTCGAATCGGAAATGTTTCGGAACCGCGGTGAACAGCGGGAGGCCGTCTTGGAAGAGCTGTTCGGTCCGGCGCAAATTTTTTTCCATCAGCTTCCGGAACGATTCGGATTTCGCGTTCGACCCCAGATCCGAACGGGAAAGTCCGAAGAGCGTCAGATCGGACTCGCAAATATAGAAACGATTCCTGCCGGTATCAACAGAAATATCCTGCCAGAAGTTCATCAATTGTAACGCCGTGCAAATGTGATCGGACCAAACGACCGTCCGCTCGTTTGCACAACCGAACAGTTCCAGCATCAGCCGGCCGATGGGATTGGCCGAAAAACGGCAATACCGGAGCACGTCGTCGAATGCGGCGTACGGCCGGTGATCGGCATCTTCCCGGAACGCCGTTATCAGATCGTCAAAATGCGAACGGGACAATCCGAAAGAGCCGACCGCTGCAGCAAGAGCACGGAAAAATTCATCGCGCGGGCGGCCGGAAAATGCCTCATGTAAACTCCCCTGCCATTCATCCAACCGGCGTAAACGTTCCGCCGGACGTTCCATTCCTTCATCCGCAATATCATCGGCAACCCGGGCGAAAGCATAGATCAAATGGATCGGCGTTCGGTACTTTTTCGGAAGAAGAAACGATCCCACCGGAAAGTTTTCATAGTGCGATTTGGCAAGATTTTCAAGCGAATTGAGCATTGTAATTTCTACAAATCCCCGGGTTTTATTTGAAACAAACGCTGTAACCGACGCCAAGATGCACAAAAATCCCAGTAAAATACAGTTGTTTTTCAGTGGCACCGCGGTTGCCCGATATGATGGCAGAGAGAATAATGAAAGCCATCACATCATATATTGCCGCACTCGTATTCGTGACCGAAGCTCTTTTTTCGCAGTCATTCGATCTGATGAACGTCGCCGCTTCGGATAAAGTCGCCGCCAGTGCACATTTTGCGGTAACTTATCGCGGAATTGAGCAATTTACGGAAACGTCGTTGGCCACTCCGTTCTCCGTCCTTTCGGGAGATACGTTGATCGTCGGGGGATCTTACAATACCACTTCTGTCGATGAAGGAGGATTTATGCCGACACATTCGTCATTACAACAAAATTTTCCGAATCCGTTCAACGGCTCCACCGTGATCCGTTTCGCCGTGGAGAAAACATCGGATGTCACGATCACCGTGTATGACCTCACCGGCCGTGAAGTGACGACGCTCGTCAACGAAACAAAACAAGCCGGGATGTTCAGTGTGGGATTTTCGAACGCCGCCGTCGCTTCCGGAACATATTTTTATCGCATGATCGCCCGCAGTCCCGAAGGAAAAACGACCGTCGATACGAAAAAAATGATCGTCCTGAAATAATATGAAACGATTTTTTATCATCATCACCTTTGTGTTTTCGTATCTGCCCTCGCAGCAGCTGATGGTGCAGACGGAAAAAGGATCGGTCACGTTTCCGGCGTTGCAGACCGTCGATGCGGTCGTGGTCAGCAATACGGCCGCAACGGTCCCGTCGCCGGATGAACGGGTGTCCGTAATCGTGGAGTGGACAATTCCCGGACGGATCGAACAACGATCGGCCGGCCGGCTGTTTTCCCGCTCCGCCACCGAATCCGCCCGGAAAAAATTGACCGCATCCGTTGTCGACATGATCATCAACCGGGAGTTTGAATCGGTGATCAACGGATTGTCCGCATCGGTGAAACGTTCGGATGTGGAACGTATCGCCGCCCTCGACGGCGTCAAACGGGTCACTCCCGATTTTTCGGTTGCCCCGGTTCCGATGGATGTGCTCGTTTCCACCCCCACGGTTCCGCAATCCGGTTCCGCCGCATCCGGCAAAGGGGTGCGCATCGGCATCATTGACACCGGGATTGATTACCGGCACGAAGCATTCGGCGGCGGATTCGGGAACGGATTTCCGGTTGCCGGCGGATACGATTTTGTCAACAACGATGCCGATCCCTCGGATGACAACGGCCACGGAACGCATGTGGCGGGAATTATCGGCGGCGTCTCCTCCGCGATTCGCGGTCTGGCGCACGGCGCAACATTTTATTCCTACAAAGTGCTCGACCACAACGGCGCCGGGAGCGCATCCGCCGTGATCGCTGCGATCGAACGGGCGGTGGCGGACAGTGTGGATGTCATCAATCTCAGTCTGGGCAGTCCCGGCGGAAGTCCCAACGATCCTCTGGCGCGTGCGGTCAACCGCGCCGTGGAAGCCGGGATCGTTGTGGTGGCCGCCGCGGGAAATACCGGCGAATTCGGCTCCATCAATTCTCCGGGTGTGGCGGCGCTCGCTTTGACGGTCGGCGCGGTACAATCCCATTCCATCGCCTCCTTCAGTTCGAAAGGTCCGGTCACGGAAGATTATACCATTAAACCGGATGTCGTCGCTCCCGGTGTCGGCATCCTCTCCGCAAAAATGGGGGGCGGTTATGTCTCCATGAGCGGAACATCGATGGCGACACCGTTCGTCACCGCCGTCGCCGCGGCATTGCAGGAACTGCATCCCGATTGGAGCGCCTTGCAGATCCGCGGCGCGATCATATCCAATGCACATGACCTTCGGCTCTCCCTTTTTTCCCAGGGACACGGATTGGTCGATGAAGCGATCCTGAACAGCGTTGTCTTCACCTCTCCGTCGAAAATCAGTTTCGGCTTTAATCCGCCGGGTGAAAACACGTGGACGCGGTCCGAACAAATTTCCGTTCACAACCGCACGGCCGCGGCGAAACGGTATCGCTTTGTCTCCACCGGAACGAATCCGGCGGTGCAATTCCGGTTCATTCCGGAACAGACCGTGATCCCGGCGGGTGGTTCCGTTCCGGTCACCGTGGAATTGACCACCAATAATCTATTCCTCAGCAACAACAGCGATCTCGCCGGCGGATATACCGGAACACTCCTTGGCGTCGGCGATGATGATACACTGAAGATCCCCTATGCTTTCTTTAAAGGGACCATGATAACGCTGCAGTTCAACGAACTTCCGTGGCAGGTGTTGGTGCACGATCAAAAGAATTTTTCGAAAGTGCTCGTGCCAAAATCGAACACCGTCTCCTTGATCGTGAAAGACGGAACGTATGATGTCGTCGCCTCTTTTTACGGCTCGCGATATGTGGTCCGCGAAGGGATCGCTGTGGCGGGAAAATCGGATGTCACGGTGAACAGCACGGATGCTCTCCATCCATATTCGTTCTCTGCCGTCGATGAAGACGGAAGCGTGCTGCCGTTCGCTACAATGTCCGGCACGTTCAGTTACATCGAAGGATTGGTCCACCGTCCGACCGGATTTGCCATCGTCTCCCTCGGCGGGGGAAAAATTCACCCTCATGTGAACCGGGGAAAATACTTCTCCACACTTAGCGCTCAATATTCCTACGGATATTCCTTGAACATTCAGCCCTCGAATGCGCTCTCCTACACGTATGATGTTTCGCTGGAGCAAGGAATTTCCGCCCCGGTTTCCATTAACCTCACTCGCGATGACATCAAACGGGTGGAGATGAAATATTCTGTCCCGCCGGGAACCGACCGCGTCTTTCCGATCGTCTGGAGTTCTTACATGAGCCGTTCGAGCAACGTGAGCGTGACGTTTTATGACGGAACGGCCGAGCCGTTGCGCCCCCCCTTCCTTCAGCAAACATTTTACTCCAAACGATCCGCAACGTTCCCTATTTTCCACCGGCGCGAAGCATATCGTTATTAAGTCCCCGGCAGCCCGAGTTCCCGCCGGCAGTGCGATTTCCCCCGTTGCACTGCCGGCGTCGGGATGCCTTACGGATCGCTCCGACGATCCCCCGCCAAAACCGGACATTTGTTCATTTGACTCTGTTCCCCGCTTGTTGTAATTTCTGCGAGACTTTGATCATTTCCCGGGAACGTTTCATGGTTGTCACTTCAGAGATCCTCCGCGCCACCAGCGAACACGTCTACGCATTATTCCATCAGCAACATTCCGGTCCGGCGCTGTATCACAACTATGATCACACGGTGGAAGTGGTGGAACATGTCACGGAAATCGGTGAAGGAATGAAACTCGGTAACACGGATATGGAGACCGTACTTCTCGCGGCATGGTTTCACGATACGGGATATTTGGAATCGCGGGAGGAACATGAGGAGCGGAGTGCGGTGATTGCCGCGGAATTTCTCCGCGCCAAAAAATATCCGGCGGAAAAGATCAAACTGGTCACCGGCTGCATCCGGGCAACAAAAGTGCCGCAGCAACCGGAAACGGTCATCGAACAGGTGATGTGCGACGCCGATCTGCTCCACCTCGGCAAGGAGGATTGTCTGGAAAAGGGGGAACTGCTCCGGCAGGAGATCGAAAAGGCCGACGGTGAGCAGATACCGGAAGATGAGTGGCTCCAACAGAGCATCGTTTTCTTCGAGAACCATTCCTTTCACACCCCGTACGCCCTCACTGTGTACAATGACCGGCGGCAGCGGAATCTTTCTGCGCTGCACCAACGGTTACGCGAATTGGAGCACAAAACGAACGGCCGGGGCATGTAAGGATAAAATTTTTTCCGCGGCCCTTCCCCCCGCAGGTCCGCGCGATATTCACCCGGTGCCGGACAGTCGTTCGGCACTCGTTTTTTAATGATGAACCATGGATCTTCTGACATTCGACATCTTCAAATTTTTTTCCGAAACGGTGGACACGGATGATCAGCGGTATCATAACCGCGAAATCAGCTGGCTGGCGTTCAATCACCGTGTATTGCAGGAGTCGAAAGATCCGCGGAATCCTCTCTACGAGCGGCTGAAGTTTCTGGCGATCTACTCCTCCAATTCGGACGAATTCTTCCGCGTCCGCGTCGCGTCGATCCGGTCCCTCGCCGGCATCCACAAAACCAAGCGGAAAAAATACGACATCGAACCGGATCTGCTGTTGGAACAGATTCACAAAACGGTGAAAAAACAGCAGGAGGAGTACGGCGGGATTTTCCGCCACCATCTCCTCAAAGAAATGAAGGAACACGGCGTATATCTGATCGCCGACAAGGATTCCCCGCCCGAGTACGACGAATTTGTGCACCAGTATTTTAAAGATATCGTACTGCCGCACGTGAAGATCTACAGCATGGGCCGCTCGGGAGGCGAAATATTCCTGCAGAACAAACAATTGTATCTGGCCGTACAAATACGACAGCAGGGAGTCCACTCCACCAAACCGGAATATGCGATCGCCGAAATTCCGGCGCCGGCCCTCCCCCGATTCGTGGAACTCCCGCCGGCGGAGAAACGGCGATACATCATGTTCCTGGACGATATCGTGCGGAAAAATCTTCCGTTCCTTTTTCCCGGATTCGACGTTCTTTCCTCGTATGCCATCAAGCTGACGCGCGATGCGGAACTCTACTTCGAAGATGAGCTCAACGGCGATTTTGTGGAGGTGTTAAAAAAAGCGGTGAAGACGCGGAAGACCGGGAAACCGTCCCGTTTTCTCTACGATGCGGCCATGCCGCCGGAATTCCATGCACCGCTCAAACAGGCGCTGCATTTGTCGGAAAAAGAGATGATTCCCGGCGGGCGATACCATAATTTTTCCGATTTTTTTTCCTTCCCGAATCCGGACGGTGTGCTGCCGACATACGAACCGATGCCGCCGCTCCGGGTTCCGCGGTTGGATGCGTACCAATCCATGTTCGATGCGATGACCGATCGGGATTGGATGCTCCACTTTCCGTACCATTCCTACGATCCGGTCATCCGGTTCATCCAGGAATCGGCGGTCGATCCTTCCGTGGAGCAGATCCGCATCACGCTATATCGCGTGGCCTCCCACTCCTCCATCGTCAACGCGTTGATTCTTGCGGCGAAAAACGGGAAAAAAGTGACCGTGTTCGTGGAGTTGACGGCACGGTTCGACGAGGAGATGAACATGTACTGGGCGGAAGAATTGCGTGCGGCGAAGGCGAAGGTGTTATATACGATCCCGAAATTGAAGGTCCACTCCAAAATCCTGCTCGTTACGCGGACCGAAGGGAGCGTCAAACGCCGGTACGGTTATCTCAGCACCGGCAACTTTAATGAAAAAACGGCGACACTCTACACCGATCACGGACTGTTCACTTCGGACATCCGTCTGACGAATGAGATTATGGAAGTGTTCAAGTTTTTGAACAAAAAATCGCATGCGGTAAAAACACGGCACTTGCTCACCGCCCCGTTCACGATGCGATCCCGCCTGCTCGAATTGATCGATCAGGAGATCGACCACGCCCGGCGGAAATTGCCGGCGTCGATTTTCATCAAAGTGAACTCGCTGGAAGACCGTGAAATGATCGACAAACTCTATGAGGCCAGCGCTGCCGGAGTGACGGTATCGGTGATCGCCCGGGGAATCTGCTGCCTGATCCCCGGCGAACGGCCGTTCAGCCGGAACATCACGGCAATGAGCATCGTCGGAAGGTTTTTAGAGCACGGAAGGATCTTCCGGTTTCACAATGACGGGAACGAGATTATCTATGTCTCTTCGGCGGACTGGATGATGCGGAACCTCAGCCGCAGGGTCGAAGTGGCTTTTCCGGTGTACGATCCGCATCTTAAACGGGAATTGAGCGAGATGATCGATCTGCAGCTGGCAGATACGGTAAAGGCGAGAGTGATCGACAAACATCTGAAAAACGTTTACCGGAAACCGGGACCGCACAAACCGGTCGATTCGCAGCGGGAGATCTACCGGTACCTGCAGCGGAAAACCTCAGCGTAACATCATCGAAAATACTTCGGCCGCGTCCCCATCCGCCGTGGAAATCACCGCCAGCCGCACCGCACCGTTCCGGCCCACATCCAGTCGCATAAATCCTTCGGCGCGGGAGGCAAACAGCGAATTTTTTCCGGTCGTCAGCGCCTCGGAATGTTGTACGATGCCGTTTCCGCTGACGAGGTAAAAATGGCGCGCACGGTTTTTTATCACTTGCAGCGTGTGTTCATGCCCGGAAGCATACGCTACCACATCATGGAGCGATAAAAGACTGTCCAGCGATGTCCGCATCGCCCGGTTTCCCGATCCTGAAAAATCCTGATCGGAAATCCCCCACAAACGCGAGAGCGGATACAAGGACCCGATTCCCGGCAGGGGGATCCAGAGCCAGGAAGAGAGTTTCCGGAGCGGAAAGAGATGGTCAGTCCACTCGAAAAATCCGCCGTGTTCACCATACGTTTCCAGCGGATGATGCGCCACCACGATCGTTCGTTTGTCCTGCGCCAATATTCCCGAAAGCGAATCGAGAAATCTTCGTTTACTTTGTACTTCGGAAGTGTCGCCGGGATAAAGCGGTTTTTCGTAGCGGTGCAGCCACCATTCGGTGTCGATAGCAACGATCCGCAGCGGATGTTCCGCATCGATCACCGTCGGACCGGGATACGCATCGCGCGGGGCGATAAATACATGGGGAAGCTGACGGCTGTCTATGAACGACTGCTGCCGCAGAACGGCGCGATATCCGTCCTTCCCTTGATAATCCCAATCATGATTCCCGGGAACAAACACCGTCCGCGCACCGCTCTGTTCGCCGATCCGGATCTGCTCCAACAATCGCCGCTCCATCTCCGGTCGATCGACGCAGGTCGATTCCGGTAAACCGCGCTGGTAAATATTATCCCCTAAAAAGACAATCGTTGACCGTTTCGGATCGACGGATGCCATGTCCGTTAAAACGCGAAAGGCCGGCTCTTCTTTCCCTTCCTGCGGAGCACCGGCATCGCCGATCAAAAAGAGGGAATGGACTATCGCACTGTCCGCCAGCGGCGGTGCGCCGGTACGGTACACGTCGTCGATGTAGACGGAACGTATGCTGCATCCGCAACCGAACAACACGAAAAAAATGAATATTACATTTCTTCCAATCATTGAAAGACCTTCCGTCATACCTTCAATATTTTTTGGCCGCCGTCAAAGCCGAGGAGGAATTCATAATGTTATGTGGGGAGCGGGCCGTCTGAAGCAGCGGAAAAACTTTCCCCGGGGAAGATTATTTTTTTGCGGGGTGAAATTCCTTCACTTTTTTCCGGGAAAATCCGAAATAGCGCATCACACCCTGAACAATTCTCTCGGATGCTTTTCCGTCGCCGTACGGATTGACCGCTTTCGCCATAGCACGGTATTTTTTTTTGTCGGAAAGCAGAATATTGACGGCGGCGATGATCGCTCCCTTTTTTGTGCCGACCAGCCGTACGGTGCCGGAGCGGACCGCCTCCGGCCGTTCGGTGACCGCTCGCAGAACCAGAACCGGCTTACCGAATGACGGCGCTTCTTCCTGCAGTCCCCCCGAATCGGTCACCACGGCGTACGCCGCGGCGATCAGGTTGATGAAGTCGGGATAATTCAGCGGTTCGGTCAACACGACATTCGGTATACCCGACAGCCGGGAAAACACCATCTCCCGAACGGCGGGATTCAAATGGACGGGGAAAACGAAGCGGACCGCGGGATGCTGCTTCGCCAGCGAGGAGACGGCGTCGCAGATCTCACCCATCGGCGCTCCCCAATTTTCACGGCGATGTGCCGTCACGACAATCAAACGGTGTCCTTCCCGGATCATGTCCCGAATCTGCGGAACGGTGAAGTGATGGCCCGGTGTGCGCATGCGTTGCACGGCATCGATCACGGTGTTGCCGGTGCAGAGAACGGAGGCGCGGGGAACACCTTCGCGGCGCAGAGCAGCGGAGGCGGTGGCGGTAGGGGTGCAATGCAGATCCGCAATCTGCGTCGTCAACCGGCGGTAGATCTCCTCCGGAAACGGGTCGAGCTTTTTTCCCGTCCGAAGTCCCGCCTCCACATGGACCACAGGGATTTTCTGATGGAACGCCGCGAGTCCGGCCACAAAGGTCGTGGCGGTGTCTCCCTGCACGATCACCATATCCGGCTGTTCCACGGCGAACACGTAGTCGAGTTTTTCCGTCAAATGCTGCATCAATTGCGAAAGGGATTGTCGGTGCTGCATCACATTCAGATCGTAATCCGGCACGATGGAAAACGCGGAGAGCACGTCGTCCAGCATGGAACGGTGTTGAGCGGTCGCAATCAGCCGAACGGTGAAATATTTTTCTTGTTCGCGAAGAGCGGTGATGACGGGGGCTAATTTGATGGTATCCGGACGGGTGCCGAAAACAACGGCGATCTTTTTCTTCGGGATGTGCATTGGCCTCAAGATAAAAATAAAAGTGAAAAAAATCCTTCTATTTTTTTATATTAGGGAACGATCATTGAAAGGGATCCCATGCGCGTTATCATTCAATCCAACTACGATCTCGTCAGTAAATGGACCGCGGCGTTTATCGTCAAGCGGCTCCGGGAATTTAAAGCCACCTCCAACAGCCCGTTCGTGCTCGGTCTTCCCACCGGCTCTTCCCCGATCGGCACGTACAAGGAATTGATTTCCCTGCATCAACAAGGGGCGGTTTCGTTCAAAAACGTCGTAACGTTTAACATGGACGAATATGTCGGGCTCCCGAAGGACCATCCGGAGAGTTATCACTCGTTCATGTGGAACAATTTTTTCAAATTCGTGGACATCCCGGAAAAGAACGTCAACATTCTGAACGGCAACGCAAAAGATCTCGACAAAGAGTGCGAAGAATACGAAAAAAAGATCAAACGGGTCGGCGGAATCCATCTTTTTCTCGGCGGCATCGGACCGGACGGGCATATCGCCTTCAATGAACCCGGCTCCTCCCTTTCCTCTCGGACGAGGATCAAAACGTTGACATATGACACGATGGTTGCCAATTCGCGCTTTTTCGGCAATGATGTGAGCAAAGTCCCGAAAACGGCCCTCACCGTGGGCGTCGGCACCATTCTCGACGCGAAAGAGGTCTGTTTGATCATTTCCGGTCACCAAAAAGCCCGGGCGCTTTCTCATGTGGTGGAAAACGGCGTGAATCACATGTGGACCGTCAGTGCGCTGCAGCTGCATCCCAAAGGGATCATTGTCTGCGACGATGAATCGACCGTGGAATTGAAAGTGGGAACCGTCAAATATTTCCGCGACATCGAAGCGCAAAACCTCGACCCCAAATCCCTCTTAAAAAGCTGATTCCCCGACCCATGGCCGAAACGTTCGATATCGGGTTGGCATGGGATTGGGAATACGACCGCGACTTCATTTTCGGCATTGAGGATGAATGTACCGCACTCGGACTTTCCACCTTCCGGGTGGAACCGCACAATGTCGATGCGGTGACCCGGTATGTCCGTTCGCGGCGGTTCGTCTTCCGCACGTTTCTCGACCGCGCTTCCGATTCGGATGAACAGTTCATTCCATTGGCCCGTTTTCTTTCCCGCAGCAAAACATTCATCGTCAACGAATATCCCCGGGTGGAGTATGCGAAAGACAAGGCGAACATGCATGTCGCGCTTCTGGGCGAAGGAGTGAATGTTCCTTACACCATCGTGATCACGCCGTACAACAAACGTCCGGAGATCGAACTGAGCCTTTCCGAACTGGAACATCTCGGCCGGCCGTTTATCATCAAACCGGCGAACACGACGGGAGGCGGGGTCGGAGTCGTCCGCGGAGCGGAGACGTTGCGTGAGATTTTGGATTCGCGGCAATTTCACAAGAACGACAAATACTTGCTCCAGGAGACGATTCATCCCAAACTGCTGGGTGACCGGATCGCCTGGTTTCGTCCCTTTTACGCATTCGGCACGGTAATTCTCTGCTGGTGGGACCATCGATCGCATTTGTATCACCCGTTGACGAAGGAAGAGGAACGATCGTTCAAACTTCAAAAACTGCGGTCGATCATGCAGACGATACACCGGATCTCTCGTTTGGATTTTTTTTCGTCGGAGATCGCGCTGACGGCGGAAGGAAAATTTATCGCTGTCGATTACGTGAACGAGATTTGCGACATGCGGCTGCAATCCCGGCATGTCGACGGTGTTCCGGATGCGATTGTCGCACAAATCCAGCGATTATGCGCGAAATATCTCCGGTCACAAATAAAAAAGGCGTCTTGACTTTTCGGCGCGCTATTGATACATTCCATAAGATTTTACCCTACTATTGAACATTTTTGGAGGAATTCATGGTTCGTCGAACTTCACTTCACCTTTTTGTTCTGGTCGTTTTCCTGTCCATCGGAATGATCGGCTGCGGAGGATCGGAAGAAGCGGTGCTGGAAGATGAATTGGTGACCGATATCGGTGTGACGGAAGAAACCGAAGAAGAATTGCCTCTGGAAGAAGAGCAGACGCCGCAGGAAGAACCTGTGCAGCAGGAAGAACCGGCCCAACAGGAAGAATCAACACCGCAAGAACAGACGCCACAGGAACAACCAGTGCAGGAAGGGCCGACTAAAGAACAGTTACAAAGCGAGTTGGATGCATTAAAGACGGAAAATTTGCAATTGAAGGATGAAAATTCCGGATTGCAACAAACGAACAAAGACCTCACGAATAAAATCTCGGACCTTGAAGCGGCCAATGCCGCCCTTGCCGCAAACCCCAAACGTTCCGAACCGGCGCGTGTCGTGGAACGGCGCCCCGCCATTGCCGGAAAATCCTCCCCCGAAGAAGTGCGGATGTATGAAGGTGCGGTGAATATGGCACGAAACAGAAATTACCGCGGCGCCATTGATGAACTGCAGTCGCTGCTGAGTGCGGGGATCAAAGACGACTTTGCCGACAACAGTCATTATTGGATCGGGGAATGCAGTTTTCAATTGAAGGACTTTTCCTCCGCCATCCAGCATTTTCAGCAGGTGTTAAATTACAAATATTCGGAAAAGCGGGATGACGCACAATTGATGATCGCCAAAAGTTATGAACGGCTCGGCGACAAGGCGAAAGCGCGCGAAGAATATCAAAAATTGATCGATCTGTATCCGACGAGTGAATATGTAAAACGCGCCCGGGCGAGCCTGCGATAACACCGCCGCCATTGAATGTTCCACAACAAAAAACCCTCGCGATGCGAGGGTTTTTTATTGTACCGCCGGAACGGATCACCCTTCCCGGAGGAACTTTTCGCAAATCGTCACATCCTCTTCGCTGCCGATGAACAGCGGCGTACGTTGATGCAGCTCCGTCGGCACGACATCGAGGATCCGTTTTGTTCCGTCGATCGCCCGTCCGCCCGCTTGTTCGCAGAGATAAGCAAGCGGATTGTTCTCATACATCAGTCGCAGCTTTCCGTTCTTATTGCGGGAATCGCCCGGATACAGATAAATGCCGCCGTACAAGAGATTCCGGTGAAAATCGGCCACGAGCGAGCCGATGTACCGGCTGGAATACGGCCGCGCGGAGGCCTTGTCCTCTTCCTGCAGATATTTGATATACTTCTTCACGCCCCCTTCCCACCATTTGTAATTTCCTTCGTTCACGCTGTAAATTTTTCCCCGCTTCGGAATCTTAATGTCCTCGTGCGACAATAAAAATTCGCCGATGCTCGGATCAAGCGTAAATCCGTGCACCCCGTCACCGGTCGAATAGACGAGCATGGTGCTGGAACCGAAAACGACATATCCCGCTGCGATCTGTTTATATCCGGGCTGTAAGACATCTTCCAGCGTGCCGTTACCGTGCTGCGACACGCGGCGATAAATGGAGAAGATCGTTCCGATGCTGACGTTCGCGTCGATGTTTCCCGACCCGTCAAGGGGGTCGTACAACAGCACATACTTCCCTTTCGGATATATGTCCGGGATCAGCATGATCGATTCGTTCTCTTCCGATGCCATCACACAGAGATGGCCGCCGTGGTCCATCGCCTTGAAGATCGTTTCATCGGCAAACACATCCAGTTTTTTCACCGAATCGCCGGAGACGTTCTGCGTTCCCGCCACGCCGAGAATATTCACCAATCCTGCCTTGCTCACCTCCCGCCAGATGATCTTGAACGCGAGGGTGAGATCCCGGAGCACGTTCGAAAAATGCCCTTGCGCGCCCGGATGCTGGCGTTCCATTTCGATGATATGACGTTCCAGCGTGACGATTTTATTTTGTGCCATACGAAGGATTCAACTTTCGTTGTGGTGACGAAGAAATATTCTTTGGAAGAAAGTAGGAAAATTGAACCGAAGGAGCAAGACTCATCGCGTACCCGCCGTCCGCTCCTGATCCTTATATTGCAGCAGATACAACGTGCGGTAGATTCCTTTTACCGCGAGAAGTTCCTGGTGCGTCCCCATCTCGCGAATTTCCCCTTTGTGCATCACGATGATCTTATCCGCACTTTGAATGGTGGACAACCGGTGAGCGATGACGATTGCGGTCCGGTCCTCGAGCAATCGTTGCGTGGCGGATTGGATCAGAAGTTCCGTTTCGGTGTCGACGCTGGAAGTCGCTTCATCCAGAACGAGAATGCGGGGATCGAAGGCCAGGGCGCGGGCGAAGGACAAAAGTTGTTTCTGACCGACCGACAGGGTCGATCCGCGCTCCTTCACCTCTTCATCGTATTGTTTCGGCAGTTTTTGAATGAAAGAATCGACGCCGACGATTGCGGCGGCCTGACGGATGCGTTCCGCGGAAATATCCGGACGACCAAGACTGATATTCCCTTTGATGTCGCCGGAGAACATGAACACATCCTGCAGCACGACGGCGATATGAGTGCGAAGATCGCTCAGCGCGACATCGCGGATATTGATGCCGTCGATCAGAATCTCCCCTTTTTGGATCTCATAAAACCGGGAGAGAAGATTGATAATCGTCGTTTTTCCGGCGCCGGTATGGCCCACAAACGCCGCCGTTTCTCCCGGTGCGATGGTGAAGGAAACATTCTTCAATACCCATTGTTCGTCGTTGTACGCGAACCACACGTTCCGGAATTCGATCCGTCCGGAAATGCCGGTGAACGGTTTCGGCTGCGGCGTTTCGGTGATGACCGATGTGTCATCCAACAATTTGAAAATCCGTTCGGAGGAGGCCATCGCGGTCTGCATGATGTTGTACTTCTCCGACAGGTCGCGGATGGGCCGCCAGAACATTTCGTTGAATTGCAGAAAGGCCATCACGGTGCCGATCGTCACCGTGCCGTCGAGCGCGTTCCCGCCGGCGTACCAGATGATCAATCCCACCGACACCGCGCCGATCAGATCCACCGCCGGATAAAAAACGGCGTAATAGAAGATCGACCGGATGTTCGCTTCGCGGTGGCCGGCATTGTGCCGTTCGAAATCGGCGAATGCTTTTTTCTCACGGTTGAAGATCTGATCTACAAGCATGCCGGTGATATGCTCCTGCATAAAAGTGTTGATCCGGGCGATGTAGAGGCGGACTTCGCGGTAAGCATCCCTCGCCTTTTTCCGGAACAGCGCCGTGCCGTAAATGAGAAACGGGAGAACGCTCAGGGAGATGAGCGCAAGTTCCACATTCATTGCGAACATAAACCAGACAATGCCGATGATCATAAACACGTCGCTGAACACCATCACGATGCCGGAGGAGAACATTTCGTTCAGCACCTCCACATCGTTCGTCACCCGGGTGATCAGCCGTCCGATCGGATTTTTGTCGTAAAACTTCAGCGACAATTTTTGGAGATGGCGGAACAGTTCCATCCGGAGATCGAAAATCGTCTGCTGCCCGATCTTCTGCGTGATGTAAGCGTTGTAATATTGCACCACGCCGCGCAGCACCAGCAGCGCCAGAAACAACAGCGTCGTCATCAACAGACCTTCTTTGTCGCCGTTGGCGATGTGAACATCCACCGCGATCTTCGTAAAGTACGGCCGCACCGCCTCCAAACCGGACACCGCCAGCGCCAACAATATCGCCATCCCCACCTGCCAGCGATAGGGACGGAGATAGACCACCAGGCGCCGCATCAACTGCGCGTCGTAGGCTTTTCCTAATATTTCATCATCTGATGAAGACATGGTTGAATGTTCACTATTCTTTCGATCCTCTCACTCAACAGCACAAACGGTCAGAGGTCTTCGAGCTCTTTTTCCAACAATTGTTTTTTATAGAGACCGGCATAAATCCCGTCCAGCGCCACCAATTGATCGTGCGTTCCTTGCTCGGCGATCGTTCCTTCGTGTAAGACGATAATCCGGTCGGCATCTTTGACGGTGGAGATTCGGTGCGCAATGATGATGCTCGTGCGTCCTTTCATGATCGATTTCAGCCGTTGGAGGATCGATTCCTCCGTATAGGTGTCCACAGAAGAGAGTGCATCATCCAAAATCAATATTTTCGGTTTTCGCAGGATGGCGCGGGCGATGCTGGTCCGTTGTTTTTGTCCTCCGGAAAGCGTGATTCCGCGCTCCCCGAGCATCGTTTCGAATCGCTGCGGAAAATCGGCGACATCTTTGGCAATTTGCGACACTTCCGCGGCATCGTGAATCCGGTCGCGGTTCGCTTCATCATCCCCGTACCGGATGTTTTCCGCGATCGAATCCGAAAACAGGAAAGTCTCCTGCGGCACATACCCGATCTCCCGTCGCAGCACGTCGATCGGGATCTTTTTGATATTGATCCCGTCGATCAGCAGTTCCCCTTCGGTCACGTCGTACAACCGGGGAATCAGGTTGACGAAGGAGCTTTTACCGGAACCGGTATATCCGACGATGGCCAGGGTCGATCCTTCGGTGATCGTCAGAGAAATGTCTTTCAGCGTCTTCTGCGGCGCAGCATCATGCGTAAAACCGACGTTGCGAAACTCGATCGTGCCGCGGAGTCCGGTGATGGAACGGTCCGTCTCTTCGGAATCACGGATCGCCGGCACGGTGTCGAAGATCTTTCCGAGCCGTTTCATGGAGGCGGCCCCCTGCTGCCACATATTTGTCACCCAGCCGAAGGCAATCATCGGCCAAATGAGAAGGGAAAGATAGGTCATAAACGCGGTCAACGTACCGATCGTCATTTCGCCGTTGATCACTTTTAATCCGCCGACGTAGATCGTGATGATGATGGAGAGTCCGACAAGAATGAACATCAACGGCCACATCACCGACTGGGCTTTGGCGAGAACAAGGTTCTTTTTGAAATATTCCCAGCTCGCCTTCCGGAACTGTTCGATCTCATACTCTTCGCGCACGTACGCTTTCACCACGCGCGCACCGGAAAGATTTTCCTGCGCTTTGGTGGTGAGGATCGAATATTGCTCCTGCCGCTCGTTGAACTTTTCGTGGATCACTTTTCCCAAATAATAGACGGCGTACGACACAAACGGCATCGGAATAAGCGCGAGCAAGGTCAACTGCCAATCCTTCACGAACATCAAGGCGAGGGACATGGAGAGGGTCATCAGGGTGTCGGCGGGATACATGATGCCGGGACCGAGCACGTTCCGGACGGCGCTGATGTCGTTGGTGGCGTGGGCCATCAGGTCGCCCGTCGGCGTCTTTTGAAAATAGGAGAGCGGCAGCGTTTGGATGTGCGACAGAAAATCGTTGCGGAGATCGTATTCGATCTTGCGCGAGACAACGATAATCGTCTGCCGCGTAAGGAAGAGCATCACTCCGGCGATGACGGAAAACCCGACTACCAGCGACGCATAATACAAGAGATCGGTGTGACGGAGCGAACGGCTTTCGAGTCCTGCCTTCAATTCGTCGATCGCTTCACCGATGAACCACGGCGTGGCGACCGTGAAGAGATTGGTCACCACCACGGTGGCCAGACCCCAATACAAGGTTGTCCGGTATTTGGAAAGATACGGTATGAGCCGCAGCAGTGATTTCATTCAGAAAAAACTTTTCCGGAGCAATAGTTCGAACGATTCGATCGACATCACATCATTCCGCGAAAAATGATGGCCCGGATCCGCGATCGTGTAATTTTCGAAAGCGAGGACCGACGCGGCGTGCTGCACGACCTCTTCTTTATCAGTCCGGCCGAGGAATATAATATAGAGTTTTCCTTGTTCCGCAATATCATGCGGTCCTGCGGTCCATCGGCGATCGTACACCCGAACGGTGGTCTGCTCATACGCGCCGGGAACGAACTTCCCCTGCGTCCGGTCATACTGCATAATCACGGTTCCTATTACCGACGTTTCGGCGTGCGGCGGAACGGAACGGATGTCGCTCCGGACAACCGAATCGGCGCGGAGAAGCACTATATCTCCCGTTGCGAACAATAACGAACGGTAGTCGGATTGCGCCGACAGCATCCCGGAACATCCGGCGAAGAGCACCAGTATCATCCGCCGGAGATTCATCCGATAACCGAAAATTTCGTGTACGGCTGCAGAACTTTCGGAACGACGACCGTACCGTCGGGCATTTGGTTGTTTTCGATGAGGGCGGCAACGATGCGGGGCAGGGCGAGACCCGATCCGTTTAATGTGTGGACGAATTCCGGTTTCCCGGTCTCCCGCGATTTAAATTTGATGTTCATTCGCCGCGCCTGGAATGATTCAAAATTGCTGCAGGAAGAGACTTCCAGCCATTTCTGCTGTCCGCCGGCCCACACTTCGAGATCGTATTTTTTCGTCTGCGTAAATCCCATGTCGCCGGTGCACATCAACAGCACGCGGTACGGAAGTTCCAATAGTTGCAGCAGATGTTCCGCATCTCCGCGCAATGATTCCAATTCATCGTACGAGGTGGAGGGATGGACAAATTTCACCAGCTCCACCTTGTCGAACTGGTGCAGGCGGTTCAATCCGCGCACATCCTTGCCGTACGATCCGGCCTCGCGACGGAAGCAGGGAGTATAACCGGCGTAGCGCACCGGAAGATCTTTCTCCTCGAATGTCTCTTTGCGATGAAAATTGGTCACCGGCACTTCCGCCGTCGGGATCATGTACAGATCGTCCCGCGTGGCGATATACATCATGTCTTCTTTATCGGGAATTTGTCCCGTGCCGCGGGCACTCTCCTTGTTCACCACGACCGGCGCCTGCAGTTCGGTGTAGCCCCGTTCTGCCGCTTGATCCAAAAAGAAATTGATCAGCGCGCGCTGCAGCACCGCTCCTTTGCCGACATAAAACGGAAATCCGGCCCCCGCCACTTTCGCACCGCGGTCAAAATCGATCAATCCCAATGCCGACGTAATCTCCCAGTGCGGTTTCAGCACCGCATCGGCCGCCGGTTTTGTTCCCCATTCAAAGACCGTTTGATTTTCCTCGGGCGTCGCACCGACCGGAACGGAAGGGTGCGGAATGTTCGGCACGGTGAGCATCAATTCTTCGAGCTGTGCTTCGATCGTTCGCAGCTCTTCGTCGATCTGCTGAATGCGCGTTTTCACCGCGTTCATTTCTTCGATCACCGCGGAGGCATCTTCGCCCGATTTTTTCATCTGACCGACTTTCGCCGACACGTCGTTCCGCCGGGCTTTTAAGGCTTCTCCTTCGCCGATCAGCGTCCGGCGCTGCTCATCCGTCCGGAGGATGGCATCGATATGATCCTCCCCCTTCTTGAGGCGGATACCGTTCTTCACCGTTTCTGTCTGTTCCCGAATAAATTTAAGATCGAGCATTGTTCGTTCTCCGTATTCCGTATATGCAGGTCATTGCGTCACTTCCACCGTCACGATGATCCCCGTTGTATTGAGTGGTTTGTACGATACTTTTTCCGCCGCGATCACTTTCATTTTTGCATTCTGCGGAAGATAGACATGTTGTTCCAATCCGGCGGTCGATTCGGAAGCGGTGTTGGCAGAAATAAATTGTTCCCCCATTTTGGCCGCGACCTTCCCTTTCGCCGATTCACCGAAAAATCCGGCCACAATCACCGGAAATTCCGGAATTGATCGGCGTATGGCGAAAATTTCCGCCACTTGTTTCTGCCTTTCGGAGAGATCGTCGCCGTCCAGGTCGGTGGAGGCAAACGCCATCGATCGCAGTCCCATCTCGAACACGCCGAACGAGAGTGATCGCCGGGCCTTCCCTTTTCCGGTCGGCAGCATGTAGACGTTGGATTGCAGGATTGGATAGAGGCAGAATAACGCGTTGCCCGAGTCCCACCCCTGCAGATACCGCGCTTTGGCGAATGTGCCGCGCATGTCGAGTTGTTTCAGAAGCACGCTGTACGCGTCGAATTCCGGCTTTGATTCGGTCGCCCGTTCGATCCGCTGCACCGCCACCAGTTCGGCGCCGGTGGACTTGATCCAATTTGCAAACTTGACGACATCCGCACGGTCTTTTAATCCGTGCTGTGCATTCACGGAGAGCATGACGAACCGGTTCGTCAGCACCGGCGGCGGACCTTTGATTCCCCCGGTCTCCACCGATGCCTCTTCCGAGGAGGAGCAGGAGGCGATAAACAGAGCAGCGAAGAAAACGGACAGAACAACGAGAATTTTTTTCATATCAATTCAAATGGATTCCGGTTAATTCTTCCTGCAGCAGTTTTAACCCTTGCGTCACGTTCATCGGCTGATACCGAAGCACGCTTCGGGCTTTGTTCAGATTGAAGGAGGTTACCAGCGGCCGGGGTGCCGTCTGCTGCAGGTCGGCCGTTTTGATCCGTGTAATGAGCGATCGGTCGAATCCGAACACTTCTGCTGCTTTAACGGCAAAATCATACCGGCTGATCACTTCCGCACCGGAGATATGGAACATTCCGCGGCACTCTTCTTCCGCACACTGTTTCATGACGGTCGCAAGGTCGTGCACGTGCGTGGGGTTGCTGATTTGATCGTCCACACAGCGGATCGGTTTTTTGTCGTTCAAACTGTTGATTACCCAGAGGGCGAAATTATTTTTCACGTTCAACCCGGTGCCGTACACTACGATTGTCCGGAGAATCGCGAAGTCGATTCCGGAGGAGAGGATCACATTTTCTCCGGCAAGTTTCGTCTTACCGTAGTAGTTAATCGGATGAGCCCGGTCTTCTTCGGAATAATTGCCGGTTTTTCCGTCGAACACGTAATCGGTGGAGACGTGTACCAGTTTCGCGCCGATCCGCCGGCTGACTTCCACGAGGTTTTCCACCGCCGTCA
Organism: uncultured Chitinophagaceae bacterium; assembly: GCA_964603685.1. Taxonomy (GTDB): domain Bacteria; phylum Bacteroidota; class Ignavibacteria; order UBA10030; family UBA8401; genus UBA8401. Next base: position 11,249 of record CAZRWF010000022.1, on the reverse strand, counting down.
CGTTCATTTTCCACGCCGCTTCCCGGTCCCGCTCGCAGGCATCCACATTCGTCATTGCAGCCGCATTCAAGATAATATCGGGCCGGTAGCTGGTCACCAGGCTTTTCACGTCGCTGCGGCTGGAAATATCGAGCTGCGTATAATCGATCAACACGTCCGGCTGAACGAACGACCGGTGGTGCGAAGAATGGAGCACTTCGAATTCCGGATCAGAATCGAGCAGCCAGGCGAGCCGCTGACCGAGAAGGCCGTTGCTTCCGCAGACCAACACCCGTTTCATAGTTTCTCCCTCATCGACCGCAGGCGCGCATGTTTCTCCTCCGGCGGGAATGTCGTGCTGAACGACGCCGCCGATTGGGCGAAGACGGCGGCATCGGCATAATTCTTTTTTTTCGCGACGGCATACATCAACGCTGCACCGAAAATATCACCGGCGCCGACCGTCGAAACGGCGGGTGTCGTGTGTTCATTCGGAATGTCGGTCCGCCGCAATTGTTTGTGTTCTTCCTGAAAGAGGATCGCGTCATCGGCACCGCGCGTGATGATAAACGCTTTCACCATCAATGGGATCATCTGTTTCGTCAGTAATTCGTCCGAGAACCGTTCCACGGACAGTCCCGCCGCTTCTTCCCGGTTCATTTGAATGCTCTCCGTCATAAAACACCATCGGCGCCAGTCGGCCATCGGCGTCCGTACCCGTGTTCCGTCCGGATTCACCGTTACGGTAACGGAATGCAGGTCAAGATGAAGAGGGATTTTTTTCCCCCGGATCTCCAGCCGGATCTCATCGAGCGTGTCGACGGTAATATCCGTTCCGGTGATCATATTTACGTACACCGCATCCGCCGACAGGAATTTTTTAATGTGTAGAAACGGGATCGGCCCGGGAAGATCGACGGTCCGCTCCACATCGCCCGACGTGGAATACTGAACGACATTCGAAGGACCGGCGTACGGCAGCAATCCGGAAAGATCGACATTCTTATAGGATGAAAATGCCGCGCGGACCATTTCGACATCATTTTCGCCGATCCCCGCCACCGGTATGATCGTGTCCCGTTCGGAGGCGATGTTGGCCAACGCCGCCGCGGAATGGAAAATTCCTCCGAGCCGTCGTTCTTCCGTTCCTCCCGGCTGCGGGAAGCGGTCGACACAAAAATGACCGATCAGGACAATTTTCATTTTTTATACACGGTGGATGGATCGAAGACGATGTCCTGTAATTCGCGATAGCCGTTCCCTCCGTCGGTAACGTGACGGTAGAAACAGGTCCGGTGTCCGGTATGACAGGCGGCGTCCCCCACTTGCCGTATGCGAAGCAGGATCACATCGGCATCGCAGTCGATGAACAGGGATTTTACTTCCTGCACATTTCCGGATTCCTCCCCTTTGCGCCACAGTTTTCCGCGTGACCGGCTGAAATAAACGGCGCGATTCGTCCGCACGGTCTCTTCCAGGCTCTCCTTATTCATCCACGCCATCATCAGCACGTCGCCGGTCGCATCATCCTGTGCAATGGCGGGAATCAATCCGTTGGAATCAAATTTCACATCGTCGAGCAATTTCATGCACTTCACCGTTGTCGGTTCATTCGTTTGTTGTTTGAAAATTTCCCTGTTAATTCCGGACGACGATTCCGTGCGACCGTAAATATTCTTTCGCGTCCCGGATCGTCCACTCGCGGAAGTGAAAGATCGATGCAGCAAGGACCGCATCGGCATTCCCGTCCGACAATGCCTGTCGGAGATGTTCCAATCCCCCCGCGCCGCCGCTGGCGATCACCGGCAATCGGACGGAAGAAGTGACCTTTTTCAGCAGTTCCAGGTCGTAGCCGCTTTTTGTTCCGTCGCGATCCATACTCGTCAGCAGGATCTCCCCGGCGCCGAGTTCTTCGCACTGTTGCACCCATTCGACGGCGTCACGATCGGTGGCGGTACGGCCGCCGTTGATAAAAACGTTCCATCGTCCGGCGGAAGTCCGTTGAACATCCACGGCAACGACGATACACTGTGTGCCGAACCGCTCCGCCCCTTCCCGGATCAGCATCGGTTGTTTCACCGCCGCGGAATTGATGCTCACCTTGTCCGCTCCGCTCCGGAGCATCGTGCGCATATCGTCCGTCGAGCGGATTCCGCCGCCGATGGTGAACGGGATGGAAACCTCTTCCGCGGTGGCGCGTACGACATCGATCATGGTCGCACGGTCGTCGGACGATGCGGTGATGTCGAGAAGGATCAATTCATCCGCCCCTTCGGCATCGTAATATTTCGCTTGCAACACCGGATCGCCGGCGTCGACCAATCCGACAAAATTGGTCCCTTTCACCACGCGTCCGCGGTCCACATCCAAACAGGGAATGATTCTTTTTGCGAGCACGTGAGGATTGTCTCAATTGAGCGTCGGTTCATTGTTTCACTGAACCGACGATACCGTTTTTAAATTCTTCGCGTTGGTCCGAGATCGTCCAACTCTTTTTCGTTTTCGCGCCACAAAGCCTGGCACGAGAAGCGATTTTCATAGAGCGCTTTTCCGACGATCACCGAGTCGACGCCGAATTTTTCGAGTTCCTGCAATTTCATCAGATCCTGATATCCCGAAACGCCGCCCGATGCGGTGACTTTTAGTCCGGTTTTGACCGCCATTTCCCGAATGGCATCATAGTTCGGACCGGACAGCATGCCGTCGCGCGTGATATCCGTATAGACAACGCGGCACACGCCCAACGATTTCATATTCAGCGCGAGTGACACTGCTTCGATTCCGGTGTTCTCCTGCCATCCTTTGGTCATCACGACGCCGTTTTTCGCATCGATGCCGACGACGATCTTGCGGGCACCAAAGTCGCGCACACACCGGGCAACCAGATCCGGATCTTCGATCGCCGCCGTTCCGATGACGATGCGGTAGATGCCGATCCCGAAAAGTTGTTTCACCTGTTCGTACGACCGGATGCCGCCGCCGATTTGTATCGGAATGTCGACGGCACTCATCATCCGGCGGAGAACGTCGAGATTTTTCATCGTCCCTTCGAACGCCCCGTCGAGATCCACCACATGGAGTGTTTTGGCATTTTCACCGCGCCAGACCACCGCCATATGCACCGGATCGTCGGAATAGATCTTTTCCGTTCCCGGCGCCCCTTGCACGAGACGCACGCACCGTCCATCCTTAATATCGATCGCTGGCAAAATCAGTAACATTATTGTCGGGCAAAATTGGTGAGCAGCTGCAGGCCGGTGGACTGGCTTTTTTCCGGGTGAAACTGGATTCCGGTGATATTCTTTTGTTGAATGACGGACGTGAATGGAAGTCCGTAGTCAGTTCGGGTCAGCGTCACATCGTCCGCCGGCTGCACATAATACGAATGGACAAAATAGACAAAACTCCGGTTGTCGATCCCGCGGAGAAAGGGATGCGGACCGGCGAACTCGATCTGGTTCCATCCCATATGCGGCACTTTCACCGTTCCCGGAAACCGAAGCACTTCTCCCTTCACCAAATCCAATCCGGCAAATTCTCCCTGTTCGTAACTTTTGGAAAACAACAATTGCATCCCCAAACAGATCCCGAGAAGCGGTCGTCCGGAGTTCGCATGCTCCTTCACCACCTCCTCCAACCCCAGCGAGCGAAGATTTTCCATCGCCGCGCCGAACGCCCCGACACCGGGAAGGACCAGTTTTTCCGCCCGCCGCAATTCGCCGGGAGAGTCCGAAATGAACGCACGGACGCCCGATCGTTCGAACGCTTTTTGAACCGACCGGAGATTGTTGAGATGATAATCGACGATGCCGATCACAACGATCCTTTGGTGGAGAGGACCCCTTTTACGCGGGGATCGATCTCACACGCGTGCCGCAGGGCACGGGCAAACGCTTTGAACACCGCTTCGATTTTGTGATGCGTATTTTTGCCGTACAACACTTCCACATGGATGTTCGCTTTGACATTTTCCGCAAAGGACTGAAAAAAATGTTCGATCATTTCCGTGGAGAGGTCGCCGACTTTTTTCCGGTTCAACGAAACGTGATAGACCAATGCCGATCGGCCGCTCAGATCCACCACACAGCGGGCGAGCGCTTCATCCATCGGAACATAGGCGGTGCCGTACCGGGCGATCCCCCGTTTCTCCCCCAGCGCTTCGGTGAACGCTTTTGCAAGCGCAATCCCCACATCTTCGGTGGTGTGGTGATCGTCCACATGAAGATCCCCTTTGCAGGAGATCGAGAGATCGAACAATCCGTGTTTGGCAAACAGGTCCAGCATGTGGTCCAAAAAACCGATACCGGTGGAAATTTTGGACCGGCCGTTACCGTCCAGCCGTAACGAGACGGTAATGTCCGTTTCTTTCGTTTTTCGTTTTACGTTGGCTGTGCGCATAAGAAAAATAGGGACGAGCAGTCGTCCCTACAGGAAAATGCGCAAAAAATGGGAGAGTTTCAAGGAAAGTGCGTGCTGTTCGACGAGCCGGAAATGGACGCAAATTATTTTCTGCGGTACCGCAGTTGCACCATTCCGGACGGAAATCCGGCGCACGAGATCAATTCCATCTTCTCTTCGGGCCGGCCGTCGCGGAACAGGCGGATGCCGTCACCCAGCAACGCCGGAACGACGGAAATAGTCATCTCGTCGATCAACCGGTTCCGCAATAAATCGTTCACCGTTTCCGCTCCGCCGTCCACATAAATATTTTTTCCCGGTTCACGGAGCAGTTGTCGGACAATCTCCGACGGTGTCCGATGGTCATATTCGACCGGACCGTTCGTCTGTTTCGGCGACCGGCTGACGATGATATGACGAATTTGGCCGTGCGGGTGGGGATACCCCATGGCGAGAACGGTGTCGTACGTTTTTCGTCCCATGATCACGGTGTCGACGGACGCAATAAATTCATGGTAACCGTAATTTTCGCCGGATGACTGGAATGTCATCAGCCAGTCGAGGCCGCCGTCCGGACGGGCAATGTATCCGTCCGCACTGACGGCGATATATACGGCGACGGTTCTGTATTGTCTGTTTGTTTCCATGGTTTTCCTTTCATCAATGATGGACGGATTCAATTGTGGTATTCCCGGAAGAGTGACGCGAGCAGCATCCCGCCGCCCGCCTCGGATCCGTCCGACGGCTGCATTAATTCAAAATATTTCCTGCACGACGGATGATCCATCGCTTTCGACATGGCCGATTCGACATCCTGACGGCTGTTCCAACGGATGAGATCGACAAATTCGCGATCAGATTTTTTTAACAATTCGCGACGAAGAAACCCCTCCCTCTGTTCCAAAAATCCTTCCTGCAATTCCCGGGATGCCTTCAGCAATTGTTCTTCCGTGACTCCCTGTTTCAGTGTAAAGGGGGCCCATTCGATGACCGGAATGGTAATCGGTGTGTTCATTGTTCACTCCTGTATGTGTGGTCGGTTATTGATGACAGGAGTAATATACGGCGGGGGTGTGACAACGGTATGTCAGCAGTACGACGAACGATCAGCGGTATTTTTCCGACATCCCCTTCAGGATTTCCCGGAAACGCTGCCGGAATGGCTCCGGAGAGAGGACTTCCGCTTTTGTTCCCCAGCGGAGGATCCAGGAGAGAATCTCTTCTTCTTTCGCGGAATCGATGTGAAGAATCAGTGACGCGGCGGTCCGTTTTTTCGAAACGATTTTGTACGGGGGCTGTTCTTCCACCCAGCGTTCTGTGTCCCGGTCCAACTTTACCGTGTATCGGACGACCGCGCTGCGTTCTTCTTTCTCGAGCTGTTTCAGCGAAAACCGTTTCGGCCGGACGAATGTTTTTTTGGTGACCATCACCGATTCCATCCGGCTGAGGCGGAACATGCGGAGATCGCGACGAAGGTGGTCATATCCGGAGACCAGCCATGTACCGTTAATGTTGGTGATGGCGTACGGATCAAGAGTACGGACGGTCGGTTCGGTGTCGGCGCCATATCGCTTAAAATAGCGGAACGCCACCTGTTTTTTTTCGAGAATCGCTCTGCGGATGTTCAACATGGCATGGAGTGATTCTTTTTTCTTCAGCTGCGAGGAGGCGTAAAATCGGAGGAATTGCCGAATGTCGATGATTTCACGTTTTATCTCCGCGGGAAGGATGGAATGGATTTTCCGTTCGGCGGAGTGTGCCGCTTTTTTGTAAGAGGACTCGAAATGTTGTCCGATCGATTCCGCTCCCAGGATGAGCATCATCGCTTCCTCCCGTGTAAAACGGACAGCGGGAAGAAAATATCCTTCGGCAATGGAGTATCCCTCCCCTGCTTTTCCGATGACCGGCACGCCGGCATCGATCAATGCGCGCACATCGCGATAGACCGTCCGTTTCGTTATGTCGAATTGCCGGGCCAGCGTGTGCGACGTAACGGCGGGATGGGATTGAATCTCCAACAAAATGGCGAACAGACGGTCGGTACGGTTCATTGCGGATTATCCGAGCACGCGGAGATATTCTTCCAGCGAGATCACGCCGGAGACGAGTTTTTTGGCGGCATCGAAGCGGATCGATTCGAATCCTTTTTTCACTGCGGCTTCCCGTAATTTCACCGGGGAGGATCCGTGAAACACCAGATCGCGCAGTTCTTCGTCGAAAACCAACACTTCGTGGATCGCCGTCCTGCCGCGGTAGCCGTCGCCGCCGCAGTGATCGCACCCTTTCCCCCGGAACAAGACGATGGAATCTTCCAACTGCGTCAGTCCCGCAGCGTTGAGCATATGTTTGGTCGGTTTGTACTGTTCGCGGCAATGCCGGCAGATCTTTCGGACCAGTTCCTGATAGACGATTCCGTTCAACGTAGAGGCGAGCCACGTGGGTGAAATGCCGAAATTTGTCAGCCGCGGGATGCAGGAGAGCGCGTCGCTGGACAACAGCGTGCTCATGACCATCGTTCCGGTCAGTGCGGCTTCGGCGGCCGCCACGGCCGTCGAATCATCGCGAATCTCTCCCAGCACGATAATGTCCGGATGCTGCCGTTGTGCCGACCGGATGGACGCACCGTAGTCCATCTTTTGATCCGGATCCACTTGCACCTGACTGGCGAATTCGATCCGGTATTCGATCGGATGTTCCACCGTGATGATGTTCTTCTGTGAATCGCGAAGTTCGTTCAAACAGGCATAGACGGCGGTGGTTTTTCCGCTGGCGGACGGACCGGAAAAGATCACCAGCCCTTTCGGTCGATTCAACAGATATCGCATCTGCACCAGGTTGTCAGAGGTGAATCCCAACTCGTGAATGTCCAAGATGCGCGCCGACTTCCGGAGAATGCGGATCGAAAATCGCTCTCCCTCCACGGTCGGCAGCGTGCTGACGCGCATGTCGAAATGGAAGGAACCGTATTGGGCGGAGTATCGCCCATCCTGCGCTTTTTTCTTGTCGAAGACATTCAGACTCCCGCGGGAGCGCATGACGTTGCAGAGCGATTCGGTCAATTCTTTGGGAAGTGATGCCGCATGCTGCAGAACGCCGTCGATATTGAACCGGATCCGGAACTCCTGCTCCATCGGTTCGAAATTGATGTCGGTCGCCCCCTCTTTCAACGCCTTGATAATGATCTCATCTACCAGCACATCGGCATTCGGCATTTTGGAGGATTTCATCGCCTCCAGCACTTTTTCTTTTCCCCGCTTCCGGAGGTCGAGCGTTTCGATCGGGAATTTTGACGGGATGTTCGGAAGTTCGCCGTCGGATTCCGCCGATTCTTTTTTTACGATCGCGTCGAACGCCGAACGTTTGACGGCGACCGGGATGATGAATACTTTGGTCTCCTTCCTCATCTCCTCGAGCACCTCTTTATACGGCGGTTCGGTGAAGGCGACCGTCAACTCCACCCCGCTCCGGATGATCGGCAGGGCGTTGTATCGTTTCACAAATTGTTCCTGCATTGCCGGATCGTCGACCGTGACGAGAGAGGGGGAAAGATTGACGAACGGAATCTTAAATTCTTCGGAGAGGGACGATGCGAGGATGTCATCGTTCAGACCGAGGGTATCCAGCAGGGCGGACGAACAGGAAACAGAACGGGTATCCGACAACAGCCGTTGGAACTTATCGAATTTCGGCTTGTCGATGTACCCTTTTGCGAAGAGGAATTTGGCGATCCGTATGTCTTCGTCGCGTATCATGATCCTTCGGTGAAAAGTTTGTCGATATCGTCCTGCGAAACGGTGCTCGGCGCCCGGTCCTGCTGCGCGTGGATCTGCTGGATCTCCAGCAGCTGCATCAATTCTTCGTCCGTAAAATTCGGCACCGGATTGGCGCTCGATTCGAAGTTTTGCATGCGGGAGAAGAGGGTGGATTTCATCAATTGTTTGCCGCACGAACCGCAGTACGAATCCATCAACGAATTGAGAAAGCCGCATTTGCAGCGGACTACACTCAGTTTGTTGCCGCAGTTGATACATTCCGTTTTGGTGCGCGGACTGTCGCTGCCGCAGGAGGAACAGATCATACGGCTCCCTCCGTGATGTTGAGCAATTTTTTGATGATCTCCATGATCTTGTTCGGCAGATACGGTTTCACCAGATAATATCCGGCTCCTTTCGCTTTGGCTTCTTGCACTGCCTCCATACTGGAGACCGCCGAGACCACCACGACCACCGCATCCGGCTTCGTTGTTTTGATTTCTTTTAACACTTCCATGCCGGACATCTTCGGCAGCATGTTGTCCAAAAAAGTGATCGTCGGCGACATACTCCGGAACAACATCAATCCCTCTTCCCCGTCCTGCGCGAAATGGACCTTCGAGATCCCCATTTTTTTGAGCGTCATGGCAAACAACGAGCGGATATGGTCCGAATCATCGACAACAAGTACGGAAACGTCTTTTATGGTCATGGAGATTGGTTTACAAGGTGGTCCGGGTGACGCGCTGGATCTCTTCCAGTGTCGTTAATCCGGCAATCACTTTTTTCATTCCGTCGAACCGGAGATCGCGGAATCCGTTTTTCACAGCTGCCTCGCGGATCTTCGTCGTGTTTTCGTTGGCATAGATCAGATTTTGAATATCCTCGCTGACAATGAACACTTCGTGGATGGCGATCCGTCCTTTATACCCCTGATAGTTGCATTTTTTGCAGCCGACGCCCTTGAAAAACGCCGCCCGTCCCGACAATCCGCTGATGCCTGCTTTGTACAGGATTTCCTCGGACGGCTGATATTCGTCCTTGCAAAAATCGCAGATCTTCCGGACAAGCCGCTGGGCCAGCACGCCGATGAGAGCGGGGGCCAGCCAATACGAAGGAACCCCCATGTTGATCAAACGCGGGATCGCACCGACTGCATCGTTTGTATGCAGCGTGCTTAGGACCAGATGTCCGGTCAACGCCGCTTCGGTTGCGATCATTCCCGTTTCCGAATCACGGATTTCGCCGACAAGGGCCACGTCCGGATCCTGGCGCAGAATGGCCCGCAGCGCGCTGGCGAAGGTAAGATCGCGGTCCGGATCGACGTTCACCTGGTTGATCGTCTCCACTTGATATTCCACCGGATTTTCGACCGTCACGATATTTTTTTCGACCGATTTGATATGGTTGATCGCGGCGTAGAGCGTGGTGCTTTTGCCGCTGCCGGTCGGACCGGTGACGAGCATCAATCCGTTCGGCTGGTTCAGCAAGTATTCCAGCATCGCTTGATTGTGAAACGCCAATCCGAGATCGGTGATCTTTTTGTTGATCGAACTTTTGTTGAGAATGCGGAGGACAAGTTTCTCGCCGTTGACGGTCGGCAGGGAGTTCACCCGCATGTCGAAGGAACGTGTGTCGAGCGTGAGAGAGATGCGTCCATCCTGCGGTTTTTTCTTTTCGAAAATATCCATCGCCGCTTTCGTCTTCACCACCGCTGCAACCCCTTCGGCGATCTTTTTCGGGAACGACGCCACGCGCTGCAATACGCCGTCCAGCCGGTACCGGAGGCGGAGTTCTTCCTCGAACGGTTCGAGATGGATGTCGCTCGCACCGGCTTTGATCGCCCGGAGGAAAATATCTTCCACCAGTTCGATCAGCGGCGGAAATTCGCCGATCTGTTCGAGCCGCTCCACTTCCTTCCCGCCGGTCCGCACCACATCGAACTTTTGCAGATCGATCGTGCTGGCGATCCGCTTCAATTCGTCAAATCCCCCTTGCTGAATCTTCAGCGTTTCGTCAAAATCGTCCGCCGCCGCGATCACCGGGACGATCTTTTTCTGCGTCGCCTTGGCAAGTTCTTCCAGCACCTCTTTGTACGGCGGATCAACCATCGCCACGGTCAATTCATTGCCGAACAGAAACATCGGAATCACACGGTGTTTGCGGATGTACGTGATGGAAAGGATCTCTTTCGGCGCGGAACTCGTTTCGGCGTACAGTTTCATCACCGGCAAGGTGAACGCTTTTCCGAGATGTTGGGCGAGTTCGTCCGGGGTAAACACGCCGAATTCGATCAGCGCTTTCGCCAATCCGTCGTTGATGCCGTAGTTGGTGGCGGTGTCGACAAATTGTTTCCACCGATCTTCGGTCAGGATCTTCTGAGTGAGGCAAAAATCGCGGAATATGAGGTCTTCGCGTGCGAACATATCATTCGAACAGTTTGTCGAGGTCGGACTGTGTCAGCGTCTGCACCTCTTTTTTCGCCACCAGCCGCTCCCCTTCTTCGAGAAGTTCGCTGATGTCGGTTTCGTTGTACTGCGGAATGCTGATCAGGCGCAGCTGTTTTCCTTCATTGATCATCGCGGCGATCACGGAAGGGATGACGGCGCCGCATTTCCCGCACCGCCGGTAAATGAGCGGATTGCCGTGGCTGCAGGAGGAACATTTCCATCCCATTTCCGTCCCGCAATCCGTACACAAGAACGGCGGATCGAAATATTTCTTGCTGCAGGTCGGACAGCTGTAATGGTGGGTGGTCATTCTTCCGTCAGTTTGAATTTTTTCAGCACATCGTAAATTTTTTCCGGTTCGTACGGCTTTAAGATATAGGCATTGGCGCCGGCCGTTTTTGCCGCCTGCACGTCTTCCGCAGCGGAAATGGAGGTGAGCATTACGCCGATGAAATCCGGATTCATCCTTTTCATCTCCGTGAGCGCTTCGACGCCGGACTTTTTCGGCATGATATAGTCCAGAAAAACGATGTCCGGCTGATACGTTCTAAATTTTGCCACGCCATCTTCGCCGTTGTCGGATGTTTCCACCGAGAGTCCTTTTTTGCGGAGTATGGCGTTCAGCAAAGTTCTATTGTAAGCGGAATCGTCAATGATCAGTGCTTTTTTC
>CAZRWF010000021.1:0-39036 GCA_964603685.1 uncultured Chitinophagaceae bacterium | reverse complement strand
CAACATGTTGAAGGATTCACAAGTGATCGTGGATTACCATATTCACGGAACAACAACGCATGCAAATCCACCGCACGACATTTCGGCGAATATAAACGAGTTAAAGAATTTTTTACAATGAAGTTGTTGTGTATGTGATCTGTTGAGAAAAAAATGGTCTCAACGACTCATCCGCTCGACGACTCAATAATGTATGAGAATACAGATACCTTGCTCTACATCCAATCTCGGTCCCGGATTTGACACGCTCGGCTTGGCGTTAAATCGTTATCTTACTCTTGATGTTACGCTGAGCGAAAAGAAGAGTCCGAAAAAAAATTCTTCGGAGGTTTCGCCGGGACACTCGCCGAATGACGCTGTTACCATTACCGTGGAAGGATACGGAAAAGACCACATCGCCACGGATGAAACAAATCTTGTGTTTGCGGCGGCGAAATTCACCGCGGAAAAACTGGGAAAAAATCTTCCCGCATTTCATCTCCACCTACGGAATGATATTCCGGCGTACGGCGGACTCGGCGGGAGCGGGGCGGCGATTGCGGGAGGAGTGTTTTTAGCCGACAGAATATTGAACGGCGGAATGAGTAAAGAGGAGATGCTGAATTGTGCGGTGGCGATCGAAGGGCATCCGGACAATGTGTCGGCGGCGATCTACGGCGGATTGACCGTCAATTGTTACGACGCCCGGAGGAATGTCCATTGCCGCAGCATACCCGTCACGGTGCCGTTATCCGTGATCACCTGTTCTCCGCATTTTCAGGTGCAGACGAAACATGCGCGAAAGATCCTGCCGCAGCTGATCCCGCTGCAGGATGCCGTGGCGAATATCGAAAACGCCGCGTCGCTTGTTGCGGCATTGATCAGCGGAGATACGGAAGCGCTGCGGTATGCGACGGCGGACCGGTTGCATGAACAATACCGCGCGACGTTGATCCCGGGATTCGGCGATGTGAAGGATGCAGCGCTGGCGGCCGGGGCGATTTCCGTGAATATCAGCGGAGCGGGACCGACCGTGTTCGCATTTGCTGCAGATAATGGCACCCGGATTGCGGAAGCGATGTCGGAGGCATTTCACCGGAACGGACAAACTGCTAGCAGCGAAGTGATGTCGGTGGAAAACAACGGAATTCAGATACTGTAAGGAGAGATAAATGGAAGAATTTGAACGGACAACATTGAATAAAGTCCAGCGGCTGCCGCAGCGGGGACATTACGACCGGGAAACAGTCTACGCCATCGTCGACGAAGCGTTGATCTGTCATGTCGGATTCGTTTTCGACGGGCGCCCGTTCGTCCTTCCGACGATCCATGTGCGGGTGAACGACACCATTTATCTGCATGGCGCGGTGGCCAACCGGATGCTCGGTTCTCTTTCTTCCGGCAATCCGGTCTGTCTCACCATGACCCTCATCGACGGGATCGTCTTTGCCCGATCGGTTTTCCATCACAGCATGAACTATCGTTCGGTGGTGATTTTCGGAAAAGGCCGGGAAGTGACCGACCGTACCGAAAAAGACGCGGCATTCCTGGCGTTGACGGAACATATCGCGAAAGGGCGGTGGGACGAGGCGCGGATACCGAACGAACGGGAAACGAAATCGACAATGATCATCGCTGTGGAGATCGAAAGCGCTTCGGCAAAAATCCGCACCGGTCCGGCAAAGGATGATGAAGAAGATTATAATATGAATGTCTGGGCGGGTATACTGCCGGTTCGTTTGTCGTTCGGAGAACCGATCAAAGACGACCGGTTGCCGGAATCGATCCCTGTGCCGGAGTATCTCACGAAGTATCGACGATAATATATCGTAAATGTTTTCATGCCGAAGATCCTCCAAACGTTGAACGCACTCGATCCACGCCGGCGAACTGATGAATTGTCCGGAACGCGTCAACTGATGTACGGCGCTGCGAATTTTCTCTTATTGATCTGTGCCCTTGGTGCCGTGGCCGGTTTGGCGGCACAACACGGATTTTATCTGTCGGAGGACCTGCAACAATCCGTTGCTTTCTATTCCCGTTGGTTTTTGATCGGATTTGGATTGCAGGCGCTGATTAAAATTTCCGTCGTCTACAAAAAAATGCAATTTATCCGGATCCGCCGTGCGGAATATGGCATGGTGGTGCTGATTATATTGTATTTGTTGTTTCCCGGTCCGATCGAATCGTTGTTGTTGTGGATCGATCCGCGGTTGACGCCGGTATCGTTGACCGGATTGTACTTCGGTATCACGCAGATATTGTTCCTGGCTGCGCTTCTCCCGTCCACTCTCCGGGCCAGCCAGCGGATGATGTCTAAAAAAGTCCAGCCGTCATTTCTGCTGCTTATTAGTTTTCTTTTCCTCATTGCTTTTGGAACGCTCCTCTTGTTGTTGCCGAAGGCAACGGTCTCGCAATCGATGTCATTCGTCGATGCACTGTTTACGGCAACGAGCGCCGTCTGCGTGACCGGACTGATCGTTGTCGACACCAATCATTTTTTTACTTCGCTCGGTCATGATGTGATCCTCTTTTTGATTCAGATCGGAGGACTGGGGATCATGACGTTGACGACATTTTTTGCCTTTGTGCTCGGAGGCTCCGGTACATTGAAGGAATATTCGACTATGCAGTCCTTGTTAGGCGAAGAAGGATTGGGACGTATTCGGCAGACCCTTACATTGATTGCGCTGATCACCGTGGTGATCGAAGCGGGGGGAGCGATCCTGATCTATTATGCCATCGGTGGGTCGGTGATCGAGTCGCATAATCCGTGGTATTTTTCCCTGTTCCATTCTGTGTCCGCTTTTTGCAATGCGGGATTTACACTCACCACCGAAAACCTGATGCATCCGGCGCTGCGCAGCAATATGCCGGTCCTCACGATCATTGCCGTTCTCGTTATACTGGGGGGATTCGGCTTTCCCGTGTTCAGCAATATCATCGACGGCATCAACAGAAAACTGTTGAAACAACGGGCATTCTTTCGACTTTCGATTCACACTAAATTGGTGCTGGTAACAAGTGTTGTGTTGCTGGCGATCGGAACAGCGGGATTCTATCTGCTGGAACAACGATCGACGCTGTCCTTGTTTGTTCCCGCGGAACAATGGCTGATCTCCTTCTTTCATTCGACCGTTGCACGAACCGCCGGATTCAATTCACTGGATATTCCAACATTATCGCTCCCTTCTCTTTTTTTGATTATTCTTTTGATGTGGATCGGCGCTTCGCCAGCGTCTACCGGGGGAGGGATCAAAACGACCACGTTCGCCGTTGCGTTGCTGAATCTGCGATCCATCATCACCGGAAGAGAGCGTGTCGAGGTCTTCGGAAAACAGATTCCGGCGCATGTTACCACCAAAGCATTCAGCACGATTCTGTTATCGTTGTTATACCTGGTGGCCGCTCTGTTCGCATTATTGATCACGGAGCAACACCCGTTCGAGCTGTTATTGTTCGAAGTAGTTTCTGCCATGAGTACGGTCGGCCTTTCTGCGGGAATTACCGGACAACTGACAACAGAAGGAAAATATATCATTATTGCAACGATGATCGTCGGAAGGATCGGATTTTTGGCATTTATTCTCTCGCTGATTCCGAGGCGCCAACAACCGGAATACGAACATATCACCGAAGAAGTATTGATCACCTAATCAGGACTCTCTATGGCACATAAAATTGCTGTTATTGGACTTGGCGTGTTTGGGATTCGTGCGGCCATCGAGTTGAGCCGGAAAGGGGCGGACGTGTTGGCGATAGACAATGACAGAGAACGGCTGGATGACGTGAAAGAACATGTTGCCCTGGCCGTGAAGATCGATGCGACCGATGAATCCTCTCTCCGGGCTCAAGGAGTTCATGATATGGATGTTGTGATCGTCGGTATCGGCGACAATTTTGAAGCAGCACTACTGACGATCGCCGCCTTGCAGAAGATCGGCGTGAAGCGGATCGTCGTCCGCGGCACCACCTCAACGCATGAACGGATCCTGAACCATCTCGGGATCAAAGAGGTCATCCTGCCGGCGGAAGAAGCGGCGGAACGCCTCGCCACCAGCCTGATCTTCGAAAACGTGCTCGACTCCTTCGAACTTTCCAGTGATTACAGTATTGCGGAGATCTCCGCTCCCGAACCGTTCATCGGCAAGACGGTGGCAGAAATGGAATTGCGTCAGAAATACAACATGAATCTTGTGACCATTAAACGACAGCAGGAAAAACCAACGATGTTCGGATTACAGAAAAAGATGGTCGAATCCATTCTCGGAATTCCGGCGGGCGATACGCAGATCGAACGGGGAGATGTGCTGGTGTTGTTCGGAAGAAAAAAGGATCTGGAAAAGTTCGCCTCCGCGTAGCATCAGCATCCCTCACGCAGCCGATCCTCTTCCGGTGGATCGATCCTCGGAGGAGGAATATGCTCGATCTGTTTGGCGAGAGGTTCTTTCCGCCCGGCCGACCGTTTTCGCAGGTCCGTCGTGATCATCACCGGCTCACCCCCGAAATACCGGCTTATGGAAACTCTCCGGTCAACATCCGGATCATCTTTACGCAATTTCGGATACAGCACCGTCTCTTTCCATCCGTTATACCCGCCCAGAAGCGTTGTGACATCGACGAACCGTTTCATTTTCAGCATCATCCAGCCCTGTGATGCATGTATGCCTCCCTCAGAGTACAGTACGATCCGTTCGTTTCTTGTTACACTTCCGCTCACCAATTGCACCATCGTCAATCGTTCCGCACCGGCGATCCGTCCGTTGACGAACGACGTCGAATCACGCAGATCAATCAACCGCAGTTTTTTGCCGGCAATGATCATTTCCGCGAGATCCAGAGGAGCGATGTGGTCCTGTTCCGATTCGATCAGTGCGGCGATCGCAGCCATATCCTCCTCTTCGCGGACCGGAGTGCCGGCAACAGCGGCGAGAAGAGCAAGGAGCAGGGCGGCGGCGGCAAGAATGTTGTTTATGTTCATAGAATGCCGATCAACCGTTGGCGTTATCGGCGGGAATATCGCTGTTCCAGTTTTTCCGCGCCGTAAAATCCCACCAGCGCGGCGCCGACGATCAGCAGAACAGTCATCCCGTGCGAGAGATTCCAGAATTCGGACAGCGTCACTGCCCCCATCGGCGTGGAAACATACCATGTTTCGATCCACGGAAATATCTCCGCGAACAAAAAAATTCCCGCAAACATTCCGAACAGATGGACAACGGCATCCAGTTTTCCGGTCACGGCCGCAACGGCGCACGTGCCGGGACAATAACCCCCCATCACAAAACCGACGCCGAAAACGATTCCGCCGACCGTTTGCGGAATAAGGTATGTCGGCAGAACGCGAACGAGCGTAAGATCAACAACACCGAACCATGAGAGCCAGAATAATCCGAGCATGGCGGTGATGATGGCGGTGAACATCACCTTAAACACGGTCAGATCACGGAAATAAAATTGCTGCGCCAATTTTACACCGCTGCCGAATCCGGCCTGTTCCAGAAAAAATCCGAAACCGATTCCGATCACCACCGCCAGAATCAGCGCCGTATCGTTTCCGAACAATCCGTATTGATAGAACGGTGCATTCATCTTAGGTCCACTGCTTTCGGAAAAAATAGGCAACGGCATACGCCGTTACGAACACGGCGATCATGAACACCCAGCTTCCGACGCTGAGAAGGGCGCCGCCGGTCAACGCCTGACCGCTGGTGCAACCGCGTGCGATTTTTGAACCGATTCCCATCAACATGCCGCCGAACAATGCATACGTCAACCGCACCGGTACGGTAATGCGGTGACCTTTTTCCACGGACCGACGGAGCCGGCCGGCGAACAATCCGGAAAGAGCGCCGCCGATCAACACGCCGGCGATTTCGTACACCAGCCAGTCATTCAGGGGATTTCCGTCCGGAGTGCCAAGATATTCGCGGTAAAAATTGTTGGACTGTGCATGAGCGGGAGCGACGGAGTGGACGCCGAATGTCAAAACGGAACTGAACGCCCCCGATGCACCGAGTCCTCTTCCCATCACGACGAACGAAGCGAGAAGAACGAGCCCGAGACCGATCCCGGCGAGATACGGGTTCATGTACGGTTTCGGCGTTGAGTTCACTTTTTCTCCACCATCGCCATGCCGCAATCGGGACAATTTCCCGCTTTCGGATGTTTTTTGTTGTCACCGGCGCAACCGCACGGAGGACAGGTAAAATAGGGGCTTCCGATCATTGTTGTGTCGACCTTCGGCGGTTCAACCGTTTTTTTGGAGACGGGAAAACTTTCATCCCGAACATTCCAATCCTCAAAACAACCGTCGTATACTTTTGCGTCATAGCCCAGCATCCGGGCCGCGTAGTACACGAGGGTTGCCTGTTGACCGACATGGCAATACGTCACCACGGTGTTTCCATGGGCAATGCCGGCGCTGTCGAATAATTTCTGCAATTCCTCGCGGGGCCGGATTCTGTTGATCGAATCAAGCATAGAACTGAAGACCAGATGTTTCGCTCCGGTGATATGTCCTTGCCGAGATACTCCGCCGCCGTTGCCGTCATAAAAATTTCTTGTCCGAGCATCGACGATGGAGACCGCTTTATTCGCCAAATTTTTTTTCACCCAATCGGCGTCCGTGATCACGCCGGAGTGTACGGCGAGCCGAAGAGTACTTTTTTTGACGACAGGAATTTCTTTGGAGACCGGACGTCCTTCGCTTTTCCACAGTTCATATCCGCCGTCCAACAGGGCCGTCTTGTCGCCGAAACCGAAATACGCAAGGGCGAGATACATCCGGGTGGTGATGGTGACATTGGCACCGGTAAAGACGAGAACGATGGTGGATGACGGAGTGATGCCGAGTTCTTCGAGTACTTTTTTCCCTTCCGCCGCAGTCGGCATTTCGGTGGAAAGATCGGGCGTGGAGGGGGCAAGGGCATTAAACCAGAGGAAACGAGCGCCGGGGATATGTCCGAGTCTGTATTCGCCGCGGCTGAATCCGACCTGCAGCACCACCAGATTTTTATCATTCAGGTTTTCCGCCAGCCATTGTGTGGAGACGAAAAACGGGAGCGCCCGTTCGGCGAACGCCGGTGTGCTACAACAGAGAATGACAAGCAGGAGAACGATCGTTCGGAACATACCGGCACCCTTTCTTCGGAGATGAATGATAGCGTGAACCTACACAATTTGCAAGAACGGTTCAAACGGGAAGGGATGAAATGACGGTTCCGAGGGGCGAAATGTCGTTCATCGGAACCGCACGATTGCACCGTAACAACGGTGTTACTTCTTTTTTGCGGCGGCGGCGATCAGTTTTTCGAGGGTGGGGAGATTTACATCGGACAGCCGGTTGATATACAAACAGCCGACGCCGGTTTTATGTTTTCCCAATTTTTTTAGCAAGGGGGCGAGCGCCTTCACATCTAACACCAGGTGGAGCGAAATATTCGCCTTCCGGGGGGAAAATCCGATCCGGAACCATTCGACTTCCCGGCCCGTGGCGGGACTTTTGTAGATCTTCTTTCCGAAACCGATCATCGAACTTCCCCACAGTTTTGGCTCTTCTTTTGCGGCCTTTTTCATCATCTTCAACAGAGTGTTCGTGTCACTCCGCTTCACCTCGTCCGAAATGCCGGCGATAAATTTTTCGACGCTGGAGTCGGTCTGTTTTGTTTTTATTTCGACAAGTTTGCCCATAGGGGTTTGAATGATTGGTGCGGCAGCTACGTTGTTGACAGTAATTTTTCCACAATCTGCACTGCCGTGATGCCGTCCGCTTCTGCGTTAAAGTTCGGGATGATCCGGTGCCGGAGCACCGGAAGGGCAACGGCACGGACATCGTCGACATCCGGAGTATATTTTCCGTGGAGGATGGCGCGCGTTTTGGCGCCGAGGATGAGATATTGCGATGCACGCGGTCCGGCACCCCAGGTGAGCCAATCTTTAATGAATGGCGGCGCACCAGGGTGTTTCGGGCGGGTGTTGGCGACGAGACGCACCGCCGCATCGATCACGTTGTCCGCCACCGGCACGCGGCGGACCAGGTCCTGATAGTCGATGATATCGTCCGCCGAAAGTACGTGTTTCAGCGCCGGCGTATGCTGACCGGTGGTGGAACGGACGATCTGTTTTTCTTCGTCAAAGCTGGGGTATTCCAGCCAAAGATTGAACATAAATCGGTCGAGCTGCGCTTCCGGCAGCGGATAGGTTCCTTCTTGTTCGATCGGATTTTGCGTTGCGAGAACGAAGAACGGTTCGTCCAGCGTGTAGGTCTTTCCGGCCGCCGTCACTTTGTGTTCCTGCATCGACTCCAACAAAGCGGCTTGTGTTTTCGGCGGCGTCCGGTTGATCTCGTCCGCCAGCACGATGTTGGCGAAGACCGGTCCGTGTACGAATTTAAAGACCTTGCCGCCGCTTTTTTTGTCTTCTTCGATGATCTCCGTGCCGGTAATGTCGCTCGGCATCAGGTCCGGGGTGAACTGGATCCGGTTGAACTTCAAGTCGAGTACGTCCGCGACCGTTTTGATCAGAAGCGTTTTTGCCAGTCCGGGCACGCCGACGAGCAGACAATGTCCGCGGGAAAGAAGGGAGATGAACAACTGTTCGACGATCGTCTCCTGTCCGACGATCACTTTGGCGATCTCGCCGGTCATCGCGCGATAACCGGCGTTGAGTTCTTTCACCGCTTCAACGTCGCTGCGTTTGGGTTTAAGTGTGTCGGACTTTTCTATTCGTTTTGCCACAAAAATTCCTACGATTATACTACAGATGAACTGATGATAAAAGTATTGCGAGAAATTACGACAAATCCAAGAACCCGAAATCGAATGGAGGGACGTGTCGACAATTGTATTGTCTTCCGCGCTCTGCCGCACTCCCCCATGACGATCAATTATTGCGACGGGAAATACCGTTACCAGTTTAGTTCGTCAAATCTGTGGCAACACCTTACCGCCGTGCAAGCCATTCGCGGGGATTTTGTTTGTCCTTCTCTTTCCACACTTCAAAGTGAAGAAGGTTTCCCGATAACGTTTCGCCGCTTTTTGCAATCACGGTCCCCTCGCGCACCTGCTGTCCCGCCACCACCGAAATTTCGGACAAATGCGCATACACCGTCCGATACCCGTGACTGTGGTTGATGATAATCAGGTTGCCGTACGACGGCAGCCAGTGGATCAGCGCCACTTCGCCATCCGCGATTGTCCGTACCGGCGTATTCTCTTTTGTGGCGATATCGATGCCGGTGTTAGTGGTGATCGTCTTCATGACCGGATGGATCTGGTTGCCGAATTCGGCCACGACGCGGCCGCCGGTGACGGGCCAGATCAGTTTGCCTTTCCGCAGGTGGAGCGGCTGGAGTTTCAATTCCACTTTAGCAGATTGGACGTCGAATTCCTTTTCGCGGACCTCCGCGCGGCGGTCGGCATCCGCGATCTCTTGTTCTTTCGCCTTCGCTTTGGCGAGGTCGTTTTTTTTCTGCAGCTCGGCCAGTTCGCGCAGGCGTTCGATCCGCGCCCGACGTTCCCGTTCGCGTTGTTCCTCCCGTTCCCGCGCGAGGCGTTCCTGCCGCTCCCGTTCTTCCCGTTCCGCTTTTTCCTTCCGGATCCGTTCCTGTTCGATGAGATTGGCGATCAGGTTCTCCAGTTGTTTCGCGGCGGAGATCTTCCGGGTCAATTCCTTTTTCAGCTGCGTTTTGTCGTTACGGATTTCCACCAGCGCGTTCCGCCGGAGCTGTTTCGTCTTATTGAGGGAATTTTCCTCTTTGATTTTTTCGGAGATCAACTGCTGTTCGGTGGAGAGTTTTTCCTGCAGCGTGCTGTGCTGGATCTCGATCTGTCCTTTTTTCACCGCGATCTTCTCCAGATCCTTTTTCCGTTGTTCCGAAAACCGTTTGAGATATTCAATGCGGATATATAACTGGTTGATGGAGTTGGAAGAAAGGATCGTTTCGAGATCGTATACTTTACCGTATTTATAGACCGAGGAGACGTACTGTGCGTAATGATTCTTCAGGAAGGCGAGCTGCTTTTCCAATTGATCGACGGTGCCGCGCGTGGACTCGATGGACGTGCGGATCACTTTTTCCTCCTCGCGCAATTCCGCCAGCAGCTGGCGGACGAGGTTCGCTTTTTTTTCGATGATATCCAGCCGGTTAAGAGTCGATTTTTCCTTCTGTTCGCTCTCCTGAATCTGCTTTTCGTATTTTTCGATTTCGGAGCGGAGCCGTTTCAGCTGCTGGTTGGATTTTTTCAGATCGGTTTGATTGGAACCGAGGAGAGAAACTCCGGCAAGGAGGATAAGGACAGTATGTCGAGCGGCCCGGATCATTCGATCGTTACCGTCCGTGCGTCTTCGGGATGATCGAGCGTGAACGCCGCGGGAGGAGCGGTGTAGGAGGCGCTGCCGTATTCGATTGTCACGGTCAGTTCCCGCCGCGGAATTTCCACTTCGACCTGTTCCGGCAGAACGGCGCCGTTTCCTTCCTGTTTGTAATAATACCGGACGATCCAGAGCGGAGTGCCGTCACGGTTGTAACGCGTGCAACGGGTAATGCGGCGGTATTCGTCGCTAAACACGAATTTATCGAACGAACCGTCGTCATAACTCCGCGTGAAAAAATACTTTCGTCCTGCCTGGACGGAGAAACTGTCGATTCCGCGCGCGGCGTGGACGGTGTGTATTCCCTGCAGCGCGCCGGCAAACAGTTCCACCGGAATGTCGTTGATGAACGGCAGCGAACGCATCTGTTTTTCCGGCGAACCGCGGTAGAGGGTATTGTTCAGCGCGTTATAGGCAGCGAACTCGTTCCGCGTGAGCAACCCCGAGCCGACCGTGATTCCGAACGGACCGTAAACGCTCAGTTTCACAGAATCCGTCCCGCGGGCGGAGACTTCGATCCCGGCGGACTGATTCACGGACGGCGAATTGACCGTGATGGTCCCTTCCGCGGAGAAGTGGGAGATGTCCATGGCCGTTTGACGAAGAGTATTGACGAGCTCCTCTTCCGACATTGCTTCGTTGAAGACCGGTTTCGGAACGGTGGCGCAGCCCGCCAACAGCAGAGCAGCTGCGAGAGCGGCAGGTATTTTCACAGCGTCCCCCGGGCGATTTTCTGTTTGAGAGCGGAATTGTTTTGATCCTTCTCGAAGGCCATCATCCAATATTTTTTCGCTTCGTCCGCACGTCCGAGTTTGGCGAAAACGTCGCCGAGATGTTCGAGAACGACGGCGCTGGCATCGCCGAGGTCAACCGCTTTTTGGATGTACGGCAGTGCTTCCGCATATTTGCCGCGTTGATACAAGATCCATCCGTACGTGTCCAGATACGACGAATTGAGCGAGTCCTTCTCCAGCGAAGCGCGGGACATTTTTTCCGCCCGGTCCAGTTGCAGCTTTCGTTCGGAAAGGCTGTACGCATAATTATTGAGCACCAGCGGAAAACCGGGATCGATCCGCAATGCCCGTTCGTAGGTGGAATCCGACTCGGCGTGCATCTTCAAGGCGTCGTAGGTTAATCCAAGCGACGAAAGGGTATTCAGATCGTTCGGATTGAGTTCCACGGCCCGTTCGAGCGCGACGCGGGAGTCTTCGTTTTTTCCCGCCCGGTTGTAAGCGATGCCGAGGAGCAGATAAATGCGGAAATCGTCGGCGATGTACTGTTTCGCCTTGTTCATCACTTCGACCGTGCCGAGAAAATCCTGTTTGTCGAAATACATCCAGCCGAGCTGCCACCATGCGTCGCCGTTCCAGTGGGAGGATTGTGTCGCGCGGGTGAAATACCGTTCGGCGACGGAATCCTGCCGGATACCGCGGTAGAGTACACCAAGATACACGAGAGGACGGGAGTCGTTCGGATAATTTTTTTCGTACTGCCGGAAAACGTCGATCGCTTCGGGGATCACGAGCGTGTCGGTGATCGTCTGCGCATAAAATGCAACGCCGATGCGGATGTGCGTATCGGGATCAAGCGAATCGGCGGCGAGAACGGCCTTCAATTCCTTTTTGGCGGAGGGCCAATCGTTTTGCTGGAGATACACGTCGGCGAGCGTGGCGCGGAGCATCACGTTGTCCGGATTTTTTTCCAGAACGGCGGCGAGGACCTCCTTCGCTTTGTCGAATTGTTTCAGCCGGAGGTACATCTCCGCGAGATTTTGCTGCAACGCGAGGTTCGACGGATCGATCACCAGCATCTGTTCGAACGCTTCCGCCGCTTTGTCGTACCGCTGCAGCACCGAATTCAGCTCGGCAATCTGCAAAAGCACTTCCCAGGTGGGGCCTTGTCGTGCGATCAAGGATTGATACAATTCCAGCGCTTCATCCGGTTTTACCCGTTCGAGCAATTGCGCCAGAGTGTACGTTGCCGTTACATTGCGCGGGTCGATGGCGAGAATAGCGCGGAATTCCGCCGCGGCCTTATCGAATTGGCCGGAGGTGAGGAAGATCTGCGCGAGCAATTCACGGTATTCGATTTTGGAAGGATCGCGGCGGACTGCTTCCATGGCGTTTTCGGCAGCCGGAGGGAATCGGCGGAGTTGCGCGTAACTTTTGGCGAGAGCGTAATAGATGGCGGGATCCTGATCGATCCGCAGGGCATCCTGATAATCCAATATCGCATCGGCATATTGGCCTTTGCTTTCCTTCAACGAACCGTCGATAAAGAGCTGCATCGCGGCTTCACGGTCTTTTTCGCTTGCCCGCCGCTCCGGAACCGCCGGCCGGTCCTGTTCCGTCCCCCGGGGCACCGCAGAACATCCCAACGCAAAAAGCATCATTCCGGCGGTACACACAAAAACACAACGCATCGACATACAGCGTTTTTCCTTTCTGATTTCTCAAAGATAATTAAACTTGCAGGGAGTTACAACGACAGGGATTAGACGAAACAGAACGGGGGCGTGTTCGCCCCCGTTTCGCGGAATGTCGGCAGATATTCTTCAGCGGAAAATGATTATTTCCGGCTGTTCAGTTTGGAAAGCAGGCGGAGGATTTCGATATACAGCCAGATGAGTGTCACCATCAGTCCGAACGCGGCGTACCATTCCATAAATTTCGGCGCTCCTTGTTCCGCCCCTTTTTCGATGAAGTCGAAATCGAGCACGAGATTTAAAGCGGCGATCACCACCACCACGAGGCTGAAGCCGATGCCGATGAGTCCGTTCTCATGGATGTACGGAATAGAGGTGCCGAAAAAACTCATGATCCATCCCACCAGGTAGATGAGGGCGATGCCTCCGGTGGCGGCGAAAACGCCGAGTTTGAAATTTTCGGTCGCTTTAATCGCGCCCGATTTGTAGGCGATCAGCAGACAGCCGGCCGTGCCGAAGGTCAACGCGACCGCCTGAATGACGATCCCTTCGTACATCGACTCGAGTATGGCCGAAATACCGCCGAGGGCAAAACCTTCGAGTACGGCGTACACCGGTGCGGTGACCGGCGACCATTCTTTTTTGAACGCGGTGACGATCGCCACGATCAATCCGCCGATGATGCCGGTCATCATCCAGAGCGTGAGCGATTCCATGTTCTGTTCGGTGAAGAGGCTCCAGGTATAGGCGGCACCGGCCACCAGCAGCAAAAGCATCATGCCGGTTTTGTTCACCGTTCCCTGCAATGTCATCGCATCCGCCGCTGCGACGCTGCCGAGCTGTTGAAACGTTTTGTCGTTGAGTGCGGGATTTGCCGTGCGCATCATATCGGTGTTCCTTCCTGTTGGTGATCAATGCCTGACCGGTACAACATTACCGGAGCAGGATCATTTTTTTTGTTTCGGTAAAATTTTTCGTTTCCAAGCGGTAGAAGTACGTTCCGGATGCGGCCTCCTCGTCGCTTTCGATTCGTCCGTCCCACGACACTTTGAACGTTCCTTTCGCCGCCACATCGCTGTACAGCGTCCGAATCCATTGTCCGGTGATGTCAAAAACGGAAATGACAGCGAATCCTTCCTCCGGTATGGAAAACTCGATGGTGGTCTGCGGATTGAACGGATTGGGATAATTTTGCATCAACGAAGCATTTTTCGGAACGGATGCCGATGAGAAACGGACGTCGGTCACATTTGCCGGGGAATATTTCCACACTCCCGATCCGCCGACATACATCAGCGTATCGTTGACCGTTCGGAATCGATTTAAACTGTTTCCGATCGTCACCGTATCCCACGATTCGCCGCCGTTGGTCGTTATTTTCGGCTTCAGGCTGGTCCCACCGGCGAATCCGACGGTGTCGTTCAGAAATCCGATCCCCTGAACAAAATATCCGGTTTCGCTGAACAATTTGTCCTTCCAGGTATAACCGCCGTCGGTCGTCTTCAATATATAGACAGGAGCGACGTTGCTGTTCCGCTGCAGGCTGACGTAACCGATCTTCCGGGAAGGGAAGGTGATCTTCCATGCCCATTCGTTTGTCCGCGTCGTTACATACACCGTGTCCCACGTTTCACCGCCGTCCGCCGTGGAGAGGATAATCCCGCGCGATTGTGTGTGCGTGGTGTCGGTCAGTCCTACGACAAATCCGCTGTCTTTCGTCATAAAGCGGACATCGATTAATCCGCCGGCGTAGCCGTTCATATCTTTTGCGATCCACGTGGCGCCGCGGTTTGTTGTTTTATAGAACCAGGCCGGTCCGCGCACACGGCCGACGGCGTAAATGACGGAATCGTTGAAGACATGCATTCCGCAAAATCCCCGCTCGATCGTCCCGCTCGTCAGCTGCGGTTCCGGAATCCACGTCGTGCCGCCGTTGGTGGTTTTATAGAGGATCGCCGTATCCCGGGCGGCGGTATTGTTCGGATCTCCCCAGCCGAGCGCGCCGGCAAATCCGTTCAGCGAATCGAAAAAACCGACCGAACGGAAATGGGTATAGGTGCCGATGTTGAGTTGGCGTGTCCAGGAATTCCCGCCGTCGGTCGTCTTATTGATCTGTCCCCGTCCGTTCACGGCAAAACCGGTGTTCGGATCGAGGAAAAACAGATCGTTAATGCGGGAGGGATTGGCGGTGTAACTGTAATTGGTGTTCTTCCAGGTCAATGTTTGTGCGGCGAGGGATGAGAACAGCAGAAGAAACGGGAGAACGAAGGTTTTCATGGATGATCGGGAAAATAAATAAACGGTCATGGAACTGTACTACATTACCGAAAAATATATTCGTATTCAACCACTTGCCAACAACTAAAAATTGTGCTATACTCGCAACAGCAACTCACCCATTTTTTCTCATCAATTAACAGGAGCTCCCATGAACAACCTCTTCAAGAAGATCGTCGTGCTAATGCTGGTGGCAACGATGGCCGTCATGTCCGTTGGATGTTACGGATCGTTCAACCTCACCAAAAAAGTGTACAATTGGAACGGCTCTCTCGGCAACAAATGGGTGGTGGAATTGGTGTTCCTTGCCTGCTACGTCGTTCCGGTCTACTCCATCGCCGGATTCATCGATGTGGTTATCCTGAATTCGATCGAATTCTGGACCGGCAGCAATCCGGTGGCGTCGACGATCTCGTCGGAAGACGGCACGACGGTGTCGTTCAACGAAGGGACGAAACAAATGCAGATCAGCTACGGCGGAAAATCGTTCACGTTGTCGTTGGAAGAGGGTAAATCCGTGGTGAAAGATGCAGAAGGAAACGTTCTGGCCTATGCCGTGAAAAACGCGGATGGCGGAATGAACATTCTCGATGCGAACGGAACGGTCGTGAACAGCTTCTCGAGCGACGCCGTTGCTTCCATGCTTGCCAGCAAATAATATCGCAGCAGACACTGCGGATGCACACAAGGAGAGCTCAGCTCTCCTTGTGCATTTTAAAGGCCGCAACAAAGAGCCGGCCCCAGCCTGCCAGAAAAAAAATCCCGCCGATCGGCGTGATCATGCCGAACAGGGAAACCCCCGTCAGCGTGAACGCATACAAACTGCCGCTGAACAAAAGGATGCCGATTCCGAACAACCGGCCGGCCGTCACCGCTCCCGGAAGGCGCGCGGCCGCCGCACCGCAAATCAGGATCGCGAGCGAATGAAAAAAATGATACCGCACCGCCGTTTCGAACACCTGCTGATATTCGGGCGAGAGGATCGTCCGCAATCCGTGTGCGCCGAACGCACCGAGGGCGACGGCAAAAAAAGCGAATAACGATCCGAGCAGCAGCAGCGGTCTGTTCATCGAACGATCCTCCCTTTGTTGTTCATAACATTCCGTTCCGTTTTCGTACGATCCATTCCGCACCGAGCAGGAGCACCACCAGCGCGAGAAACGACGGGAGATTCCACAATTCCCAATTCTGCGTTCGCCGGACCGATTCGGACTTCATCTCCGGGCGGGAGAGAATCGTTTCCGCGAGTCCCTCCGTCGCGGAGGCATCGCGGTATTCGCCGCCGGACAGCAGTGCGATCTGTCCGAGCAGCGCCCGGTTCATCTTTGTTTCGGCGAATTCGGCCGATTGTTCGCCGATCGAAATGCGTCCGCTCGCCGTGCCGACCGTGTCGCCGTTGCGGAGCGCGGCGGCATCGAACCGGTAATCTCCTTCGGAGGGAAGAGCTGTCGATCCTTCATACATACCCGAACCGGAAGGGAGAAGCGGAAGTTCGATCCGTTCTTCCCGCTGCAGGGAACGAAGCGAGATCCGCACATCGGCATCGTCCACCGGTTGAAACCGTTCGTCGTACACCTGTCCGGAAAATTCCACCGCTTCACCCCGCGAATAAAACTGCCGGGAAGGTTCGAGGCGGAAAAATTTGTCCTGTTCGCGGACCGCCAGCCAGCGGATGAGAGAGGTGAACCAGCGGTCGAAAAATTCCCTTGTTGCCCCGTCTCCGCCGGCAAGCACTTTCCACCGGTGAAGTCCGTAACCGAGAAAAGCGGCCGACTTCACCGTACCGATATTCCGGATGACAAAGAGCGGATTGGGGAGCGGGACGTTCTGCATCGTTACCGTCAGGAGAGTCTGTGCCTCCGGTTTGACGCCAAGGGTCGCCAGGGAATGAAAAAGAGGGGGAAGTTTTTCCCACATTCCGTTTCCTGCTTCCAGCAGCGGATGATTTTTGGGAACGGTGGCGCGGACCGGCTGTTCATCCATCCGTTCGGACTGCACCATGAACGGGAAGAGGTGTTCCAGCGATCGCATCGCGGCAAGGTCCATCGTTCGTGCGGCGATGAAAAAAACCGGAATCGATCGGCGTTCAATCTCCTGCACAATCATCCCGGTCAGCTCCGCGGAGGACGACCGGGCGGGGTAACCGATAAAAATTGCCGCATCGGACACCGGGAGCACCTCCCGGATCGAACGGTCGCCGCCGGGGGACCGGATATCGCCGCCGGGTGTTTGATAAAAAAGAACGGCGGAAATATTTTCATCCGCGCGGAGGGCTTGCATCACGGCGGAGACGTCGGCGTTCGGCGCTCCTGCGATGACGGTCACCGCCATTTTATTCTTCAACACTTTGATGATGGCGGAACGGCGGTTGTTCTTTTCCGTGAAGTCGCCGGCGACGGAGGGGACGGAGACGGTAATCTTTTTGATGCCGTCGGAACGGGGAGTGTACGAAAACCGGAACGGTGTTTCCGCGACCCCGCCCCCGGGCGGAAGTTCCACGATCTGTTCATCGATTTTTTTTCCGTCCTCGGAGAGGGACACCACGACCGTTCCCGCACGCAGATTGGAAGAACGTATCGTCCCTTCCACCGGTACCGCTGTTTCTGCATACCCGATCGCATTGGTCGTCAACCGCGCCACCGCAATGTCGGTCCGGTCCGCCGTATCGCCGACACCGATCGTGAAGATCGGCACGCGGCTTTTTTCCGCGTCATAGAGCGGATTGGATCCCATGGTGTAATTGCCGTCCGTCACCAACAGGACCGCTTTGACATTTTCATCCGCCGACAGCGCGGAACGGATCGCGCCGGAGATGTTCGTCGCGGCGCCGTCCGCGGAGAACGTTTCGATATTCAGCGGTGTAACGCCGGAAGAGAACCGGAACGAACGAAGATCGGCCGATGCGGAGAATGAAGGGATCAAACGCTGCTCCACCAGGGACCGGAGCCGCCGCTCTTTTTCTCCGGTGGAATCCCCCGCCGCCATGCTGAGCGAATGATCCACCAGCAGAGTGATCACGGGAGAATGGGTCGATGTGGAGATCAATTGCAGCAACGGTTCGCTCACCGCAAGAAGAATGAGCGACAGTGAAACGGCCCGGAGTCCGGTGAGGATCCAGCGCAGCGTTGCGGAGACAGGCGGAACGGTGTACCGGTAGGTAACATACGCCGCAACAATCGCGGCGATGATCAAAAGAAGAAGGAGCGGAAACGGTGTCTGGAGGGTAAGATTCACGCGAATTTATTTCACCAGCATCATTCGTTTTGTCTCAACGAATTTTCCCGCTTCCAGGCGGTAAAAATAAGTTCCGCTGGAAAGACGAGTGCCGTCGAACGGCACTGCATAATTTCCGAATTGCTGCACGCCGTCCACCAGTGTTGCGACATGCCTGCCGAGCACGTCGAACACCGTCAGCCGCACTTCACTCGCGCGCGGTAATCCGTACGAGATTGTCGTTACCGGATTAAACGGATTGGGGAAGTTCTGCCGGATCACGTACTCCGAAGGGACCGGATTGCCCGGCGGAATGCCGGTCGTCCCCGTTTTCATGTCGTACAAATTGGCCGGCGCATTGAACGGTCCGGTGCGGGGGTTTTGGGAAACATCCACCGCGCGGACGTAAAATTTCGGGGTGGTGACGGATTTCGGAACGACAACGGTATATTTTCCCGACGACGTGGAGGCATTGATCGTCTCCGTCAGCGTCATCGGAAGGGTCGTGAATGTTCCTCCGTTGTCGGTGGTGTAGTGCAGCCGCACGGAATCTTTATTGACGCCGGCGTTGGAGAGAACGAATATGGCCACGGAATAATTGCTGTCCTGCGTCAGCGAAATTTCCGGATCGGTGCCGATCACCATCCCGTGATGCAGCAGCGCATTATACGCATTGATGATCCCCCAGCCGATGCTGCTGTTGGGAGAAGCGGCATTGCTCGCCGTTGTCCGCAACGCATCGCGTACCTGCATCGGCGTCAGATCCGGCCGCGCGGAAAGAATCATGGCCGCCGTTCCCGCCACCAGCGGCGTGGAGAGCGATGTTCCCTGCGACGCGCCCGAATACGGATTTACTTTCGTTGCCGGTACGGCGATATACGTCCCTACACCGTGCGCCACCACATCCGGTTTGATCCGGCCGTCCGCGGTGGGACCGGTGGAGCTGAACAGCGCCAGGTTTCCTTGTCCGTTCACCGCGCCGACGGAGAGGATGCTGTCCGCATCGGCGGGTGAAACAATCGACGGCGGAGTGAAATTCGCCCCTTCGTTCCCCATCGAGGTGACCACCACCACCCCTTTGCGTGCGGCGATTGTCGCCGCTTTGGACGTGGTGGCTGTCCTTCCGTTCATGTCCGCATAGACATAACTTTTTTGGCCCGCATCGAATTGTTTGTACCCCAGCGAACTGCTGATCACATCCACTCCTTGCGACTCCATCCACTCGATCGCTTCCACCCAATTATCCTCTTCCACATTTGTTTCGCTGGGGACATATTCGGTCTTCCCGAGCAAAAAGCTGGCGTTGAAGGCGGGGCTTACCAGTTGCCCTTCTTTAAATCCGCCGACAAGGGACATGGTGGAAGTCCCGTGATTGTCCTGCGACGCCGCATCATTTACGCCGTCGTTTTCCGTGCTGTTGTCGTTCTGAATAAAATCATATTCGGAAACCACGTTGAGTTGCTGCAGCGCTTCGTGATTTTTCCACCGGAATCCGGTATCGAGCATTCCCACCAGCACTCCGCGACCGGACACACCGATATTATGCACGGCAATGGCATTAATCATCGTCATTTGCGCTTCGGACGGCCCGTACGAATATTTATTGGCGGCGGAATGTTTCGGTATAACCGCGGTATGATCTTTCAACACCGGAAGATCGGTGCGGGAATAGCGCGTGACCGGAAGGATGGAACGGACGAACGGCAGCGATTGAACGGACTGACGTTGGGATTCCGTGAGATATGCACTGACGGCATTAAACCAGCGGGAACGCCGTTCAATGCGGATCCCGAGTTCGGACAGCCGCGCGATGAATGTTGCGGAAACGGGAAGATCGTCGACGCCCACCGGTACGGCGGACATTTTCCGCCGGCGTTCCACGGCCCGTTCGGTGATGTTCAGGAATTTCGCGGATTCTTCCGCCGGCAGACGAAGCACGGAGGCATCTTCCTTGGAAGAAAAATAGATCCAATATTTTTCCGCCGGAGTGTCCGCGAGCGCAACACAAACAACACTGAAAAAAAGAATCGGGAATGTTCTGATCATAAGAGGGCCTCAATGATTAAAATATACGATACTGCGGAGACTCTTTCAATTCGGCGGAACGAAGGATAAGTCTGGATAACGTTTCGACGGTACCGTATATTAGAGCGGTCGATACACCGCCTCTTTTCATCCGACAATACTTTTATGCCGCACAAAGAACTCTTTTCGCAACTGCAGAAACTCTCCACCGAACAGCGGAATCCCGCTTCCATGGACATCGACGCCCGGTCCGTTACCGAGATCTTGACGATCATCAATGCAGAAGACAAAAAGGTCGCCGTCGCGGTGGAGACGCAAATACCGTACATCGCTTCGGCGGTGGAGTTGGTCGTGACGGCGTTCCGCAACGGCGGACGGTTGATCTATGTCGGTGCCGGTACGAGCGGGCGTGTCGGCGTGGTGGATGCAAGCGAATGTCCTCCCACATTCGGCGTTCCGTTCGAGATGGTGCAGGGAATGATCGCCGGCGGGGAAGGGGCGATGTTCCGCGCCGTGGAAGGGGCGGAAGACAAACCGGAAGGGGGAGCGGCCGATATCGATGCGAAGCAGGTCGGTTCGAACGACGTGGTGTGCGGCATCGCCGCGAGCATGCGGACGCCGTACGTTATCGGCGCCGTGCGCCGGGCGAAAGAGAGGGGCGCGCGGACGATCTATGTGACGACCAACCCGCGGACGAATCTTGATCTTCCCGAATACCGGCATCTCGCCGAAGTGCTGGACGTGGCGGTTTGCGCGGAAGTCGGTCCGGAAGTGATCATGGGCTCCACGCGGATGAAAAGCGGCACCGCACAAAAACTGATCCTGAACATGATCACGACGACCGCGATGATCCGTCTCGGCAAAATTTACGAGAACATGATGATCGATCTGCAGATGACGAACAAGAAGTTGATCGAGCGTTCCAAAAAAATCGTCATGACGATTACCGGCGTCGGGTACGACGAAGCGGAGGCAGTTCTTGCCGCGGCGGGCGGTCATGTGAAAACGGCGCTCGTGATGATCACCGCAAACGTCGACGCTGCGGAAGCGGCGAAACGTCTGCAACGGTCGAACGGATTTGTTCGCGCGGCGATCGACGGAAAAGAATATTCTCCTGCATAAATAATTCCGCTGTTTCCCATCTTCATCACTTGCCCCCTTTGGCAATCGTCCGGTGTTGACTCCGACACTCTCGCTTTTTAGATTTTCCTCCGAGCCCGCAGTTCACCCTTTTCACAATTTATAGGAGGAAGTATGAAAGTCGTCAACATGAAACAATTTTCCGGATCGAACAACTTGAAGGCGTTTTTCGATTTGGAGACCACCGAAGGGATCGTGGTGAAAGGATTTAAAATCGCCGAAGGGAAAAGCGGACTGTTTGCCGCCGTGCCGTCCGAGCAGGACAAAAGCGACAAGTCCAAATATTGGGACAAGGTGGTGATGACAAAGGAGCAGAAACAAGCGCTCACGGAACTGGCCCTGCAGGAATATTCCAAACTCGCCGAAGCGTAAATTCCCGCCGATATTTTTCCGCAACAAAAAATTCACTACATTATAAAAGAGGAGTGTTTCACTCCTCTTTCTGTTTTTACACACCTTTTTTTGCGCGGTAATATGGATCTCGTCCAAGCGGTCGTGCTCGGAATCATTCAAGGATTGACCGAGTTTCTCCCCATCAGCAGCACGGGACATTTGCGTATCGTTCCGGCGCTGCTCGGCTGGGGTGATCCGGGTGCCGCGTTTACCGCCGTCATCCAGTTCGGAACGCTGGTGGCGGTTCTGATCTATTTTCAGAAGGATATTGTTGCCATCTCCGGCGCGGTGATTTCCGGGATTGCGCAAGGCCGGTTGTTCCACAACCGCGATGCACAGATGGGTTGGATGATCGCCGCCGGAACACTGCCGATCGTTTTTTTCGGACTGCTGCTGAAGGATCAAATCGAAACAACTTTCCGGTCGCTGTATGTGATCAGCGCTTCGCTGATCGTACTCGCCGTGATATTGATGGCGGCGGAGATCGTTACCAAACGGCGTGCGGCACAGGGTGTTCCGCTGAAGACGATTGATCAACTCGGATGGAAAGAGGTGATCATCGTCGGATTCTGGCAATGTGTGGCGCTGATTCCCGGCGCCTCCCGCTCCGGCACCACCATCACCGGCGGTTTGTTCGTGGGGATGAACAGGGAAACGGCGGCGCGCTTCTCGTTTCTTCTCTCGCTTCCTTCCATCTTTGCCGCGGGCGTGCTGGAACTGTATAAAGAACGCGAACACTTGTTGTCGGAGGAGATCGGTCTGCTGAATATAATCGTCTCTACCGTTGTTTCCGGTTTTGTCGGTTATGTGTCGATCGCTTTCCTGCTAAACTATCTGAAAAGCCATACTACTTATCTTTTTATTGTTTACCGTATCGCCGCGGGATTGGCGCTGCTGGCGCTCCTTTCCGCCGGCGTTCTTTCGCCGCAATAATGTTTGGGAACATCCGATGGAGTTGATCAAAGAGTTTTTCGAAAAACTGACCGATATTCAAGCATTGGTGGTCTGGGCGGGGTATGTCGGACTGTTCCTCATCGTTTTTGCAGAAACGGGACTGCTGATCGGATTTTTTCTGCCGGGTGATTCGCTGCTCTTTACGGCCGGGCTGTTCGCCGCACAAGGACTGTTCAACATCTACGAGGTAAATGCGCTGCTGATCGTCGCGGCGGTTACCGGCGACGCGGTCGGATATTACATCGGAAAGAGGAGCGGCCACGCACTGTACGCCCTCGAGGATTCCCGGCTCTTCAAGAAAAAACATCTGATTGCCACAAAGGAATTTTACGAAACATACGGCGCGTTTACCATCGTTGCGGCGCGGTGGATGCCGTTCGCCCGCACATTCGCACCGGTTGTTGCCGGCATTGCCGAGATGCCGTATTCGAAATTCCTCACCTACAACATTGTCGGCGGCATCACCTGGGTGATGAGCATGACGCTCGCCGGATATTTCCTCGGCACGACGTTTCCGGCCATCGTCCGCCATTTGGAAATCGTCATCGTCGCGATCGTCTTCCTTTCCCTGATGCCGGGTATCATCAAGTTCCTTCAGGTGAAGTACGCCAAAAACCGGTGAGTAACGCCGGCGTTCCGCACGGATGAAAAAATCTTCGTATCTTTTTCCTGTATGGAACGCCCCTCCTCCATCCGGTTCCGCGTCGATCCGATCTTCGAAGAAGAGCTCCGCACATTGCCATGGAGCGAACCGATCGCGGAATGGCACCGCTACGGCGTTCACCTGCTCAACATCAAACGTGGAATCTCCCGCCACGTGGTGATTTTCGTCCGCACCGGAAAATTTTCCTTCGGCATCAAAGAGATCAGCGAACAAACCTCCCGCCGTGAAATCGACCATTACGAACAGTTACTGCTCCGCGGTATTCATACGCTCATTCCGGCGGGGAGCGTCATCCGTGAAGAAGCCCCCATTCCGGTCGCCACCGCGGTCGGCCTGCAATACGAACCGAACAGCGTGGCCCACACCGTGACGCTGTTGATGGATAAAGTGCTTCCGGACTCTTTACTATATTCGCGGAATTTCCGGAAGGAGAACCGCCGGAAAATCTGGGACGCCATCGTTCATTTGTTCGTGCAGCTCCACTCCAACGGCGTCTACTGGGGGGATGCGTCGCTGGCGAACGTGCTCATCAAATTCGAAAAGCGGGAGGAACCGTTCGTGGGAAAAAGGACCGTGCTGATGGCGTACCTGGCCGATGCGGAAACGGTGGAGATCCGTCCGCGGCTCTCCGCTTCGATGCGCGAGGCGGATCTGCAGTTTTTTTTCGAGTCGATGGAATGGATCAACGAGGATCTCCGCCGCGCCGGTGCCGTGCGGGACGAGGTCGGCACGGAAGAGGATCAACGGTATATCCGGCAGCGGTACGAGCTGTTGTACCGAACGGAACGGAAGAAAAAACGGTTCGAACAGCAGACGACGTTTAATATCGACAAGTTCCTCGGCGGCATCTCCGATCCCGCTTATGTCGACCTTTTTCTGACCCACATCGAGGAACACAAGTGGTACATGGCGGAAAAAAGCGGCCGCGACGTATCGCTCGCCGATGCCGCTCATGATTGGTACCGTACGGTCTTTGTTCCGATCTGCGGGCTGTTCCGGACCGAACATCTGATCGAACTTTTCCGGGGAAAGACCGCGGCCGAATTGTACATTGAGATCATGAACAACAAATATTATCTCAGCGAACAGGCAGGAAGGGATGTGGGAATGGTGGCCGCCATGAAGGATTATGCCGGACGGTTCGCCGCTGAGTCACATAAAAACATTCTGGAGCAGCTCGCCGAGAACATGCGGAAGATCCTCGGAATGAAAGAGACGATGCTTCTCTCGTGACGGTTGAGTATATTAACCCATCACCACCGAAAGATCGACCATGACCATGCCCGCATCCCCCGTTCGCGAATTTGACGAGTCATCGTTGGAGAAGATCGCCTATAATAGTGTCCGCTCCATCCCTACGAAAGAACCGAACGACCGGTACCGACTCGGCTATCATCTGTGGCTCCATCTCAAGGAACAAACCGGGACAATTGTTGAGGCGGTCCGCCTTTCGGGAGCCCGCATTCTCATCTCCGAACAGGAAGCGGCGGCCATCATTGAATCCGAACTTCAACGGGCGCGGACCGAATGAAAGAGGTCTGGAACATCCTGAACGATCTGATCATGGCGTTTATTCCGCTCTTCGTGGCGATTGATGTGCCGGGGCTGGTGCCGATCTTTCTGTCTCTGACACAGGGAATGACGCTCAAGTCACGGCGGAAACTGATCGTCGAGGCGACGTTAACCGCCGCCGCAGTGGCGCTGGTCTTTTTGGTGCTGGGGAAAGTGATCTTCCGGTTCCTCGGCATTACGGAGAACGATTTCCGCATCGGCGGCGGGATCGTGCTGCTCGTGCTGGCCGTGACCGATTTACTCTTCTCCAGCGACGAACGAAAAAATCCGAATACATCCGTCGGCGTCGTGCCGATCGGCATCCCGCTGGTGATGGGACCGGGAGCGTTGACGGCGATCATTATTATTGTGGACGCGTACGGTTATTGGATTTCGATGGTCTCCCTCGCGCTCAACCTGTTGCTTGTCTGGCTGACGTTCCGCCATTCCGATCTCGTCATTAAGGTGATGGGTGAGGGAGGAACCAAGGCATTCGCCAAAGTGGCGGCACTTTTTATGGTTGCCATCGCCGTGATGATGATCCGCGTCGGCGTACAGAACATTATGAAATAACAACGGAAAATTTTTTCCGCTATTGTCAAAGGATTCGGACCACACGCGATGTTGCATTCCATCTCCCTTCCCGCCCGTCAACCTTCCGTACATTCTCCCGCGATCGTTTTACTCCACGGTCGCGGTGCGGACGAACATGATCTGTTCGGATTACAAGAGATGCTCGATCCGCGGCTGACGATCTATTCGCTCCGGGCGCCGTTCGAATTCGAATGGGGCGGATATGCGTGGTTCGATCTGTTCGACGACGGAACGGTGGATGAACAGTCGTTCGAACACAGCCGGAGCGAGATCCTCGCATTTCTGTCAACGATCGAGGCGAAGGAGAGATATCTGTTGGGATTCAGCATGGGGGCGATCATGTCGTACTCCATCGCCCTCACGCGTCCCGGAACATGCAAAGGGATCGCCGCGCTGAGCGGATTCGCGCCGCTGCAACTGGAACGGGAATACCGGCTCGATCAACTGAAGGATCTTCGCATCTTTATTTCCCATGGCGTCAACGACCCGGTCATCCCCGTCGCCTCCGCACGGCGGACCAACGCACTTCTCTCCGCTTCATCCGCCGACGTGGAGTACCGGGAATATGCCATGGGACATCAGATCAACGACGAATGCCTTGCGGATCTGCGCCGCTGGTTTAACGACACTCTCACATCAACAACGGAATAACTCATGGTCCCGATATCGATCGTCTATCACGGCGAACTCCGCTGCACCGCCACGCACGACAACAGCGGAGTGCGATTGGTCACCGATGCGCCAAAAGACAATGCCGGACGGGGAGAAAGTTTTTCGCCCACCGATCTGGTGGCGACCGCGCTCGGCACCTGTATGATCACCACCATGGGGATTTTTGCCCGGAAGGAGTCGATGGAAGCGGTGCTGGATTCCACAACCGTTTCCGTGGAAAAGCATATGAGCACCGATCCGCCGCGGCGGATCGCCAAATTGGCAGTGACAGTCCGTTTTCCCGCCGGCATTCACCAACGGTACCGGAACAGGTTGCAAGAGATCGGCGACCACTGTCCCGTTGCCAAAAGCCTTCATCCGGACATTGTGCTGGATATTTCGTACCTGTTTCCGGACTGATCCGGCGGCCGGAAAATTTCTGCTGTCATTTTCTGTGAAAAACCTTATATTCTCAAAACAAATTTTCGCGACGGTTTAGGGGGATTTCCATGAATTACTCTTCGGTACAACGGTCTCTTGCAGTTTTCGTCCTTCTGCTTCTCGCCGGATGCGGTCTCGGCGCCCCCGATTCATTCATGCAGATGAACCGTCAATATTGGGAATCGATGGACATCAAACCGACCATCAAATACGACGACGCCTGGCAGCGGGTCATCTATATTATCACGAAAAAATTCGAATTGGAGATGATCTCCAAGGAAGATGGATATGTGCGTTCGTCGTACGGCCAGTCGTACTTCTCCGAAGACCTCCAGAACGAACGATATCAGATCCGCATTGTGGCAAAGTTCACCCCCGACAGGAAAAAATTGGAATTTAAGATCGAATCGCGCATGTGGGACGGGAAGATTTGGCACAACGGATCGGATGTGCGGGTGGCGGCCAACATGCGGAGAGATTTCCTGAACTCGCTCGGAGAACCGCAAACGAAAAAACAACAAGCGGCTCCGGCGCAGGATTCGCTCGAGGTCGAACAGCAGTGAAGTGTTCCACCATTGCGGCAATGTGTGTCGGCGCGTTGGCAACGGCTTTTGCCCAATCGCCCCGTGAAACGGTCGATCGGTTCACCGCCGCCTTCAATGCACAGAACGTCGATGCGATGATGCCGCTGGTGGCGGACAGTGTGCACTGGTACAGCATCACCGGAGATTCCGTAACGACGGAAATCGCCGGCGCCCGGGCGCTGGAACGATGGTTAAAAGGATATTTCAGCGGTTGTCCCTCCTGCCGGTCGGAATTTGTCTCCGTACAGGAAAACGGAGAGTTCATTTCGGTTGTCGAAAAAGCGTCATGGAAAAACAAGAACGGAACGCGCTCGCAGCAGAGCATCGGAGTATATGAGGTCCGCGATTCCCGCATTCGCCGCGTCTGGTATTTTCCCGCACGATCATCAACACAATAACAATCCCACTAATCAACAAGGAGAGGTATGAAATTCGTGAAACTGAGCGTGACACTGTTTCTGCTTATCGGCAGCGTGTCGGCGCAGGAAAAAGTCGACACCGCCATGATGTCCAAAATCCGCGACGAAGGTTGGAACCGGTCGCAGGCAAAAGAACTGCTGTCGTGGATGACCGATGTGTACGGACCGCGGCTCACCGCGTCGCCGGAATATAATGCCGCCGCACAATGGGCGAAAAACAAATTTACGGAGATGGGAATGGAAAATGTCCATCTCGATTCTTGGGGACCGTTCGGCCGCGGCTGGCGCTTGAAACGTTATTCCGCCCTTCTGGTCGGACGGCAGATCCAGCCGCTCGTGTCGTATCCTAAAGCATGGTCGCCGGGACTGGGGAGCAAGGATGTGGAGGGAGAAGTCGTGTATCTGGATGCCGATTCGGTGGAACAGCTCGCGGCGTATAAAGGAAAGCTGAAAGGAAAATTCGTACTAATCGGCACACCGGCTTCGCCGAAACCGTACTTCAATCCTCCCGCTACACGATATGCCGATTCGTCCCTGCTGCAGATGGCCAATGCGGACGTGCCGGGAAGCGGCGCGCGCAGCCGATATGCCGGAACGCCGTCCGCCAATGCGCGGAAGGCGGCGAATTTTGCCTACGAACGGTGGCAGTTGCTGATGAACGAAAAAGTGGCCGCTGTTCTTACCTCGTCGCCGACCACGCGGAGCGAGGGAGGAAATATTTCGGTGATGGGGGCGAGCGTGCCGACACATCCCGATACGCCGTTTACCAGCATCTACCGCGTCTCCGCATACCATGCGAAAGCGCCGAAAAATCTTCCGCCGCAAGTGGAGCTCGGCAATGAAGCGTTCGGACGGATCGTCCGCATGATCGAAAAAGGGGAAAAGCCGAAAGTACACATGACGCTCGACGTGGAATGGACATCGACCAAAGACGATTCCAGCTACAATGTCATCGCCGAAATTCCGGGAACCGATCTGAAAGATGAAGTGGTGATGATCGGCGCTCATTTTGATTCGTGGCACGGCGGCACCGGTGCGACGGACAACGGCACCGGCTCCGCATCGGTGATGGAAGCGATGCGCATCTTAAAAGCGACCGGCGCCAAACCGCGCCGGACGATTCGCGCGGCGTTGTGGGGAGGAGAGGAGCAGGGACTGCTCGGTGCGCGGGGATATGTCACCAAACATTTCGGCGTGAAAGATTCTCTGAAACCGGCGGCGGAAAAATTCGCCGCATATTTTAACAATGACAACGGCACCGGAAAAGTCCGTGGTATTTACATGCAGGGGAATGAAGAGTTGCGCTCTATGTTCCGCGCCTGGTTTAAACCGTTCAACGACATGGGGGCCGCCACCCTCACGCCGCTCAGCACCGGCGGCACGGACCATCAGGCCTTCGACGGCGTCGGCCTTCCGGGATTCCAATTCATACAGGATCAGATCGAATACGGCACCCGCACCTGGCATTCCACCGCCGACGTGTGGGAACGGGCGATCGACGAAGATATGAGACAAGCGGCGATTTTGATGGCCGCCTTTGCCTATAATGCAGCAATGCGGGATGAAAAATTGCCGCGCAAAGCTCCCTCACCGATTCGTGTGCGGGGCGCGGGTTATGATGCAGAATGGGAATGCGGTCACGATCACGACCATTAAAAGTCGAATTGTTGTGTAATGCATGCGCCGGGAAACGATCCATTTCCCGGCGTTTTTTTTTACGATCGGCTCTTTCACACGAGCCCGCTTTGTGATATATTTGCGTCATGGTCACGCTCAAAACGGCAACGTCCATCGAAGAGATCGAAACGATCAGGGAATTATTCACGGAATATCAGCAATGGCTGAATTTTTCCCTCTGTTTTCAGGGATTCGATAAGGAACTGGCAGAATTGCCGGGAAAATATTCTCCGCCGGACGGGCGGTTGTATCTTGCCTCTGTGGAAAAAAACGCCGCCGGCTGTATTGCGCTGCGGCCGATGAATGAATCGGGCGTCTGTGAAATGAAGCGCCTGTTCGTTCGGGAACAATTTCGCGGATTGGGGATCGGCAGAATGTTGACGGAAAAAATCGTTGAGGATGCGAAATCGATCGGCTATCACACCATGCGGCTTGATACTCTGCAACGCATGGAGACCGCCCGGTCGCTCTACGCAAAGATCGGATTTTCCGTTATTCCGGCCTATTACCACAATCCGATGGAAGAAACAGTGTACATGGAACGGCGGCTCTGACCATATGTGCGGACGATATGTGTTGATCGACGGGAAAGTGGTCTTCGCTGTCTCCGCGCAGATGCAAACATGGCGGGACGAAGGAAAAGTATTCGAATTCCTTCCGAAGTACGATGCCCGGCCGACGAATCTGATGCCCGTGGTGGCGGAACGAGGACAACGGCTCGGCGTCCATCTCATGCGGTGGGGATTGGTGCCGCATTGGAGCAAGGACGGCAAATCGGAATTTTCCACCTTCAATGCCAAAGCGGAGACACTGCACACCAGCAAGTTGTTTTCGCCGTACTTCAAAAGTGCCCGCTGTCTCATTCCGGCGGACGGGTTTTTCGAATGGAAAAAATATTCCGTTACCGCCGACGTAAAAGGAAAACTTAAAGCTGTCGAAAAAAAACAAAAGATGTTTATCGGAATGAAAGACCGTCGTCCGTTTTTTATGGCGGGACTTTTTTCGGTTTGGAAAAACGGCGCCGGCGAAGAATTCCCGACCTATACCATCATCACCACCTCGTCCAATGCGTTGTTGAAAGAGGTCCATGACCGCATGCCGGTGATCCTTGATCCGGAGCAATATGTACCGTGGCTCGACCGGTCGGTGAACGATCTCGATTTGTTACACACCTTTCTTGATCCCTATGATCCGGAAAAAATGATCGTGTATCCGGTGACGAACACCAGCGAGGAGAATCCCGCAATGATCGAACGGATAGAATTTGAAATTCCCGCCCCGCAGGATGTCCGAAAATTGACCGATCCCCTCGTTGTACCGAAACGATCACGGACAAAACGCTCATGACGTTGTTTCTCCTTTCAATTGCGATCCTCGCCGGCGCGATGCTCATTTTTTTCGATCACACCTCCGTTCTTTTCTGGAAGATCTCCATCGCGGCGACGGAATTCGGCCATTGGTTTTTTCTGCTTCCGCTCGCGATTGCGGCGGTCTCCCGGTTTGAATCACCGCTTTCCGCAACGACCTCCCTCGTTTCTCTCGTGTCAGTCGCATTGTTGATGTGGCCCGCCTTTTCGGCGATGACGACGGCACGTTCGCTTCCGCAGCGGCTGGAACAGGCGTTCGGACCGGTCGAACGGTCGGCGGAACAGTCCTCTCCCTTCAAGTGGACAACATTGTGGATGGGTGAGAAGGTGTACACGAAGGTGACGGAACGGCTCACCTACGTCACCGAAGGAGGGAGTGAATTACGCATCAATTTTTTCCGCGCCGATGCCGGAGGTGCCGCACCGTGCATCATCGTT
The DNA here is from genome assembly GCA_964603685.1 of uncultured Chitinophagaceae bacterium. Lineage (GTDB taxonomy): Bacteria > Bacteroidota > Ignavibacteria > UBA10030 > UBA8401 > UBA8401. Next base: position 7,870 of record CAZRWF010000021.1, on the reverse strand, counting down.
CTGCACACCGGCGGGTGGGACAGCGGATCGCCGGATGAATTCGAAACGATGAACCGCGTTCTGGCGTCGCGCGGATATGCTGTTGCTGCCATCGCTTACCGGTTCGCACCGGAATGGAAATGGCCGGCGCAAAAACAGGATGTCGTTCACGCTCTTTCTTTTTTGAAAAAAAACGCATCGCTCCTCGGCATCGATTCCGCACGGTTCGTTCTCTTCGGCCGTTCGGCCGGCGGACAAATCGCCGAAGCGGCGGCGTATACGCTGAACGATCCCTCCATCAAAGGATGTATCGCTTTGTATGCGCCGGCGGACCTGAATTTTGCCTACGAACATCTCTCGCCGGAACCGGATATTCTTGATTCCCGAACACTTCTCGAAAACTATCTCGGAGGACCGCAGGAAAAGGTCCGTTCGAACTATGACGATGCTTCCGCCTACGGTCATGTTTCCCCTTCAACGCCGCCGACGCTGCTCATTCACGGCCGGAACGATCAATTGACCTGGTACCGGCAAAGCGAACGGCTGGCGAAAAAACTTTCCGACAACGGGGTGAAACATCTCCATCTCGAACTGCCATGGGCAACGCACGCATTCGACTTTAATCCGACCGGTCCCGGCGGACAGTTGACCCGGTTTGCCGTGGAATGGTTTCTGCAGAGGGTGACACGATAAACAACCGGTATATTCTCGAGCCGCGATACACGGCCGCGGGATATACAGTAATGCTCGTTCCTCGCGCTACTTTTTAAAGGGCCGATAATTTTTGTTCATTTGACCTTTGACCCCGCGTTCTCTAGATTGGATTCGGATTGAGCACTGCATTCAATATATCGAACCAACTGTCTCATGACACATACCATTCCCTGCGTCTTTCCGCTGAAGCACGCCTTCTCGGCATGGCAGAATCTGCCGCCGAACGCCCCCATGCTCCGGGCAAATGGTCCCCGAAGGAGATTTTCGGCCATCTGATCGATTCCGCCTCGAACAATCATCAACGATTCATCCTTGCACAATTCACAGAGGATCTGCTGTGTGATGGATGCGAACAGGATTCGTGGGTGCCGGCACTACGGTATCAAACGGAAGATGTGAAACATCATCGCGCTCAGATATTCTCTCCATAAACGAAAAAAGGATTGTCGATGAAACTATATGTATTTCTGTGTTGTACGGCATTGATCGTAACGTCATGTTCTGACGATCAACAAGAACTTCCGCCGGTCGACGACCCTTCCGCCACATACGTTGTCACTGTTTCCGGTGACAAACGGTCAATCCATGTGGATGTATCGTTCTCCATCGATGAACCGGTCATTTTTATGTACGTTCAAGGGACAAAGGAGCTGCCGGATGGCGAAGCGTCGTTTATCAAAAACCTGGAGATGAAACAGTCTCCCGGCTCCGTCGTTCCTCTGAAAAATCTCGGTGCCGGCGATTGGAAGCACGGCGCCGAACGGAATACCCGCGTGACGTTGTCGTACGACATCGAACTGAATCATGAAAAATTCCCCTGGCCGAGCGGCATCGACGAAGTGCTGTTCACGCGGGACGACGGGATATTTTTTACCGGTGACGCACTGTTTATCCTTCCCGGCACCGGCCTTAAGAATATTGCGGTGACGATGAACGTTCCCGCCGGGTGGAAAATCTCCGTCCCCTGGAAACAGAAAGAGGGCAATACCTTTGTCGCCGATTCGTACCGCGATCTGATTATCAACTGCGGATTTATCGGCACCCACCATACGGAAACAATTTCGGTCGATGATTTTTCCCTCCGGCTGGCGGTGGGAGGAACACAAAAAAAATCGGTACCGCTGTTCATCAACACCATGACCCCCGCTGTACGCGCGTATACCCGGCAATTCGGCGGCAGTAAATTTACGGACTATCTCATCGTGATCCACGACGACGTGATGTCGGACGGCGGGGCTTTCCGCTCCAGCTTCAGCCAGGTGATCGACGGAGAGGCGAACGCGAACAGCGTGGTGACATGGGGACACACCATGCTGCATGAAATTTTTCATCTGTGGAACGGCAACGCGATTATTCCTTCGACGCAGGAAGAATGGTTCAAAGAAGGTGTTACCGACTACATGACGGTGAAATATCTTTACACACTGAAGATCTTCAATGAAACGAATTTTCTGAAAGCGATGGAAAATACGTACCGCAAATATGTGCTGGCACGGATGATGGAACGAATGACGCAAACACCCGCCGTTTCCATCCGCGACGCCGGCAACGACAAAGCGAAGAACCGCCTGCTGGTCTACGGCGGCGGCGCATTGATCGCCATGATGCTCGATGTGGAGCTGCGCGAACGGACGAACGGCGCGGCGGGCCTGGAAGAGCTCCTCACAACAATGTATCGCGAGTTCGGCGTCACCGACAAGCGGTATACCATGGAGGATGTGATTCGAATTGCCGGCGGCATTGCCGGCGCGGACATGCGCTGGTTTTTCGACAAATATGTGCTCACCGCGGAACAGTTAGATGTCCGCCCGTACTACAAAAAAATGGGATTACAACTTGATACCTTCGTGGAAGAAATCTATCTTTCGCGGGTTCCGGCCCCCTCCGCCGACCAGAAAATGATTTTTAATACACTTTTTTCATCCGTTGGATCACGGTGATCTGCGCCATTTTTTTGCACTCTATCGCACAGGACCAATAATGTTTATCGGTCATTTTGCCGTCGCCCTCGCCGCAAAAAAGGCGGCGCCGAAAACTTCGCTCGCCACGTTGTTCATCGCCGCGCAATTCGTCGACATGCTGTGGCCGATCTTTCTGTTGCTGGGGCTGGAACATGTGAGGATCGATCCGGGAAACACCGTCGTCACGCCGATGGATTTTTATAATTATCCGATCTCGCACAGTCTTGCCGGAGCGGCCGGCTGGTCCGTTTTTTTCGGTGCGATCTATTTTTTCCGAAGAAAACTTCCGAAAGAAGCGGTGATCGTCGCGCTGGTCGTTTTCAGCCATTGGATCCTCGATTTTATTACGCACCGTCCCGATCTTCCGCTGCTGAACAACGACTCGGTGAAATTGGGTCTCGGCTTGTGGAATAATTTCTGGGGAACATTCGTCGTCGAATTTGCTCTGTTCGGTGCGGGGGTCTATTTCTATGCAACGACGACAACGGCAAAAAATAAAACCGGAATATATTCTCTGGTGTTCCTTATCGTTTTCCTCGTAACGATCCATCTTGGCAATCTGTTCGGTCCCCCTCCGCCGAGTGTGGAGATGGTCGCATGGGCGGGAAATCTCGGCTGGCTGTTTGCGTTGATACCGTGGTGGGTAGAGAAAAATCGAACAACAGTAGGCGCAACGGTCTAAGCACTTCTTCCCCGGAGACATCGGCAATTACATTGATTCATCATTTCGAAGTCAAAGGATCTGTATGAAATGTTCTCAACGAGTTATTTCTCTTCTGTTATTTATCTCTTCGCTGTATTCGGCGGAGATTAAAACAAAATCCGCCATTTCATCGGTGACCGTGTATAATGATCAAGCCTTGATCACAAGAATTGCGAAAGAACAGCTGGCAGCAGGAACACACAAAGTGATCATTACGAATCTGCCGTGGGATCTTTCCGATAAATCGTTGAAGGTGTCGGGTAAATCCGATGTCGAGGTCACGATTTCGGACATCAGGATCGAACGAGTATTCCTCGATTCGCTTCCCGAAGGAAAAATCGCCGAATTGACGGAACGGATAAACGGGCTGAAAAATGAGAAAAACGCGTTGGAACGGAATACCTTGCTGATGAAATCGCAGATCGAAGCGGTGGATGCGATGAAAGACGGCTACGTCAAAAGTCTTTCACTGCAGAATCCGGGACAGAAAGTATCGGCGGAGGAGTGGGATAAATTGCTTCAATTTGTCGACAGGAAAAAAACGGAATACGGCGCCAAAACGGATGTTCTGCGGAAAGAAATAGAACAAAAGGTCTCGAAGATCAAATCGCTGGAGGACGAGATACGATCAATCGGAAGCGCGGTGCGAAAAGAGCAAAAACAAGTTGCCGTAATGTTGAAAGTCCCCGCGGCGGCCACGGTAACGCTGGAAGTGTCGTACTTGTTGTTTAACGCAAATTGGATGCCGACGTACGAGTTTCGAGCCAATTCTGCGGAAAAGACATTGCAAGTTTCATATTCCGGCAATGTTCAGCAACGGACGACCGAAAACTGGTCCGATGTTAGTCTGACATTGTCGACGGCGCGTCCGGCGATGAGCGAAGTGCTGCCGACATTGTGGAAATGGGGATTGGATGTTCGACCCGTCGAACCGCCGTCCGGATACATACGCGGCGGTCGGAACAGCGAAGCATCGGTGAAAAAGGTATATCAGCCGGCAACCGAAATGACTTTTCTCGGCAACACCATTTTCGGAAAAGTGGTCGACGCCGAAACGAATGAACCGCTGGTCGGCGCCTCGGTCGTCATTGCAGGAACGTCGTTGGGTGCCTCGACCGATATCAACGGCGACTATATCATGTACAATGCCCCCGAAGGGACACATTCTGTTCGAGTTTCACTTCTCGGATATCAGCCGGTGTTGTCAACGGGTGTGACGGTGACGAAAACGTACGGCGCGAAGCAGACATTCTATCTTTCCAGCTCCAACATCCAACTGGGTGAAGTGGAGATCAAAGCCGAACGGGCGATGATAAATATGGATGCAACGAATACTGTCTCACGTGCGGTAGGAGCATCCATTAATTTGGAGGAATCGGTCTCTTCAAGCCAGATCACCTCTTCGACATTCTCCATACCGTCGAAGCAGACGATCCCGAACGACAATCAAAAACACAAAGTTGGCATCGCCGTTGAAGAAATCCCGGTCCATCTGACATATACCGTTGTACCGAAAGTGGTAACATCGGCGTTTTTGGTGGCGAAAGGAAAGAACAAGCGTGAATACCCGCTTTTGACGGGGGAAGGAAATGTTTTTCTGGACAACGCCTTCATCGCCTCTGTTCTGATGCAAACCGTCATGCCGAACGATTCGTTTTCCGTGAACCTCGGCGTGGACGAGGGGATACGTGTGGAGAGGAAACTGGTCAGCAGATTTGTGGAAAAGACGGGAACATTTTCCGTAAAGAACCGCATCACGTACGAATATGACAATGTCGTTGAAAATTTCAAAAAACATCCGGTGGAGGTTCTTCTGCTGGATCACGTACCCGTTTCCCTCAACGAACGGTTCATCGTGGAGATCGTGGAACCTTCACCGAAAAAGATGTTGCCCGATTCTGACGGAATTTTAAAATGGAATTTCACCTTGAAAGAGGGAGAAAGACGGACAGTGAAAGTGAAATTTTCCGTCGATTATCCGGTTGATTTTACGCCGTATGGATTAGAACGATAACGATCGGTATATCACCAACGGCATTATTCGTATCACGGTCATTTTAAAGATGGTTTCGTGATGACGTTGAAACGTCGCTTCGTAGTTTTCGACAACTGAATAGAAGGAGTTCCGTCATGGCTCATTTTCTCATCACGTCGCCCCATACCGCAGAGGATTGCGCGAAAGTCGTCAAACTGACGCTCGCGATCGGTTATCTCACGCACTTTTATTGGGGATGCAAATCCGGCGATCACACGGCCTATGCGATAATCGAAGCGGACAACAAACAGGAAGCGCTCCTTTCCGTTCCGACCGTCATACGGGAAAAGAGCAAGGCACAGGAGATCGTTCAATTTGACGAAAAGGATGTCAACACATGGTAAAAAAAACGAATTCATATTTCACTTTACGTAAAGGAGACACAATGAAAATAGTTTTGATGCTGTTCACCGCAACGGCGCTCCTGTTTGCCCAGGAACGGAAACAAGCCGGCAACATCGTTACGGAAGACATTCCGGCGATCCCGGAACGGATCGCGGAAAAAATGAACCAATACCAGAACACCCGCGGGGCCGGATTTGCGGATTGGTCCCCGGATGGTAAAGGAATGCTCATCTCCACGCGCTTCGGCGAAACCAATCAATATCACTATGTGGAAATGCCCGGCGGTGCGCGGAAACAGATCACCTTCTTCCGCGAGCCGGTCGGCAGCGGCACGTTTGTGCCGGACAAGAACAGAAAGAAGTTTCTCTTCACGAAAGATATCGGCGGCGGAGAATTTTTTCAGATCTACTCTTTTGACATGAAGGATGGTTCGTATGAAATGCTGACCGACGGAAAATCGCGCAATGCCATCAACGGATGGAGCAGCGATGGAAAAAAATTCGTCTATACCAGCACCAAACGGAACGGCCGCGACAACGACATCTACATCGCCTCAATCGACGATCCGAAGAACGGCACGTTGTTGATGGAGGTGAACGGTTCGTGGGGCGTGCAGGATTTTTCACCGGACGACAAGACGCTGCTCGTCGGACAATATATCTCCGTTACCGAGTCGTACCTCTATCTTGTCGATGTCGCCACCGGAACCAAAACGCAGGTGAATCCGGGACAAAAGATCGCGTACGGCGGGGCGCAATTCGCACCGGACGGGAAGACCCTCTATTATGCGTCGGACGAAATGGGCGAATATAAGCAGTTGATCCACTACGACCCGGCATCGCAGAAAAAAACGGTGATCTCCAAAAATGTACCGTGGGACGTTTCAGGTTTCGAAGTGTCGGAGACGGGCAAATATATCGTTTATGAGATGAATGAAGGGGGGATCAGCAAACTGACCATGCTCGATGCGAAGACGAAAAAGGAGATCGCGATGGAACAACTCCCCGTCGGACTCTTCGGCAGCTGGGGTTTTACGAAAGACGATTCCAAATTTGCCGTCACATTGAACACATCGCAAACCCCCGGCGACGTGTATGTGCTCGACCTGAAGACGAAAAAATTCACCCGATGGACCTACAGCGAAGTGGGAGGATTGAACACCGACAATTTTGTCGTTCCGAAATTGATCGAATACAAAACATTCGACGGGATGACGATCCCTTCGTTCTATTATGCTCCGAAAAATACCGAAAAACCTGCCGCGGTGATCATCAGCATCCATGGCGGGCCGGAGGGTCAATCGCAACCCGGATTTAATTCGTTGTATCAATACTGGGCGAATGAACTTGGCGTGGCGATCCTGGTGCCGAATGTGCGCGGCTCCACCGGTTACGGAAAGACCTACGTTTCGCTGGACAACGGATTTTTACGGGAAAATTCCGTGAAAGACATCGGCGCTTTGCTGGATTGGATCGCGAAGCAGCCGGAGTTGGATAAAGAACGTGTGGCTGTGTACGGCGGATCGTACGGCGGTTATATGGTGCTCTCCTCCATGTTCAATTTTAACGACCGGATCAAATGCGGCGTCGATGTGGTCGGCATCAGTAATTTTGTGACCTTCCTTGAAAGTACGCAGGAATACCGCCGCGACCTCCGCCGCGTGGAGTACGGCGACGAACGGGATTCGACCATGCGGAAACATCTGCACGCCATCTCTCCCACGACAAATGCCCATAAGATCACGAAGCCGCTCTTTGTGGCGCAGGGAAAAAACGATCCGCGCGTTCCGTGGACCGAAGCCGAACAGATTGTTGCCACCGTCCGGAAGAACGGCAATAAGGTGTGGTATCTCATGGCGCTGGACGAAGGCCACGGCTTCGCCAAAAAGACGAACCGCGACTATTTCACCAATGCGATGACGTTGTTTTGGGAGGAGTTTCTTCTGAAGTAAAAATTGCGGAATGGAACACAAACGGCGAGCAGTGCTCGCCGTTTTTTTTTATGTCTCGAACAACTGCAGCTGTGGAAGGGCGTTCTTCGCTCCCAACCGCCGGTATTCTAGCTCCCAACCTCTGGTCATTCTAGCTCCCAACCTCTGGTCATTCTAGCTCCCAACCTCTGGTCATTCTAGCT
>CAZRWF010000020.1:0-39467 GCA_964603685.1 uncultured Chitinophagaceae bacterium | reverse complement strand
GAGATCCCTTGTTCCGTGGAGATCCATATGGTTCCGCGGGAATCCTCGAAGAAATCCCACGCTTCATTATAGACCAGCCCGTTGGTGGTGTCGAACGACTGATGCGATACGCTGTCGATCCGCATCACGCCGCGGCCGCGGATGGCGATCCACATGCCGCCAGCGTTGTCCTCGTAAATTGAGCGGATATGTGAATTTTCCAGTTTCGGCATACCGCCGATACCGCGGAACTTTTTGTTGGAATAGGTGATCAACCCGCCGTCATATGTGCCGATCCACAACGTCCCTTTGCGGTCCACATAGAGCGCGGAGATGTAATTGTTTTTGATGGAAGGAGTGTTGTGCTTGTCAAAGATCGTAAATTGAACGCCGTCAAACCGGACCAAACCTTCCTGCGTTCCCAGCCAGATGTACCCGTCCGGCGTTTGAATCATTTTGTTGATGGAATTCTGCGGAAGCCCGTCATCGGCGGTCCAGACATCGTGCGAATATTGCGAAAGGGATTTGTCGCTCTTCAGCCGTTCGATCTGCGCCGAAACGGGGGCGAACGAAACGAGCAGGAGGAACAGTGCGGCGATGAGGGGTCGATACATCATAGTGACCGAATGTACGATGAATGGGAAGATTCCACAACCTAAAAAACCTTCGCAGGAGAGTTTTTCTTTTTGTGCAGTACGCGGACGGTATTCTGCGGCGAATACTCCATCACCCAGAGATCGCCCCGATCGTCAATTAATCCGCCGGTGGGCGACCAACCCTCTTCGGACACATGCACGATCGAGACCTCACCCGTCTGTGTCACCTTTTTTACCTGTTTTGTATTCCATACGGCCGCATATACCTCCCGTTGCGGTCCGAACCATATTCCATAGACATCAAACGGCCGTCCCGGCCGTTCGACCACGGCAGCCGTCCGCACCGCACCGTCGCGCCCGACGTATTGTAACTTTCCGTTTTCCGGAAAATAGATTTCACCGGAGGGAGAGACTGCGAGTCGCACCGCACGCTTCAAAATATGCGGCGAGAGGAGCGATACCGCTCCCGTGATTGATTTTTGATAGATGCGCCGATCGTCGATCCAAAACATCGTTCCATTCGTATCGCGAACAAAAGCGTATTCACGCAAAAAACCGGCGGTATGCGGGATCACTTTTTCGAACGAGCCGTCGGCCGAATATCTCCAGACAAAATGACCCCACGTATTCGCCTGTTCGCCGTTATACCACAAATGTTCGCCGAACAGCCGGTCGTGGCGATCAATAGAGAGCTCATGGGTGTGGACGTCCGGAACGGCCACTGTTTTTTTTCCGTCCGGGGAGATTTTCCACACGCGCGAAAGGTCCGTATAATAGATGTTGCCGCGGGAATCCCGAACGATGCCGTTTCCCGGATGAGCGGCAGCGATCGCGGATGCGGCGACGAGGATAAACAGCAGGCGGTTCATTTGCCGATCCATTCTTTGAACGCCGCGGCATTTTCCTGGCTGACCGTCACTTCTTCCGCCGTTGCCGGATGTAATGCGACGATCCATTTTCCTTTGTCCGACGAACGGAATTTCGCAACGGCGTCGATATGCACGAGAAATTGTCGGTTGAGCCGGAAGAATGTTTTGGGATCGAGTCCGGATTCGATTTCGGAGAGCGGTTTGTCCATGATGAACCGTTTTCCTTCCCGATCCACCAGAAACGAGATCTTATGTTCGGAATAAAAATAGGCGATCTGATCCGTCCGGAGTGTGACAAAATCCCCCCCTTTTTTCACCACCAGCCGGTCCTTCAGCGCCGTCCGGTGTTCGATCTGTTCGAAGAGCGAAACGAAATTTCCGCTGAAGTGATGCCGCAGCGAGGAATATTTTTCCAGCGCACGACGGAGTTTTTCCTTGTCGATCGGCTTCAACAGATAATCGATGCTGTTGTATTCGAACGCCTTCAGGAGGTAATCGTCGAACGCGGTGGTAAAAATCAGCGGTGACGGGACGGGGGATTGTTTGAAAATCTCCAGGGAAAGTCCGTCGTTCAGTTGGATGTCGACGATGATCAAGTCCGGCGCGGCGTGCATCGACAGCCATGCGACCGATTCTTTCACGCTGCGCAACACGGCCAATAGTCGGATACCGGGATCGATCTCCCGGATCATGGAGATGATCCGTTCGCTGGCGGGTTCTTCGTCTTCGATGATGAGTATTTTCATGAGACACGGAGGAGCGGAAGTTCAACGGTAAATGTCGCCCCGTCGTTCCGCACCGTGATGGAGTGTTCGGTGATCAACCGGTACCGGTCGTGAAGATTTTGCAGGCCGATATGCGACGACGAGGGGGATCCCTTCTTTTTGCGGAGTCCGTTGGTAATTACGGCTTTTCCCTCCACAATTTCAACGGCGATGGTCATCGGCTTCCGCTCGGAGAATTCGTTGTGTTTAATCGCATTTTCGATCAGCAGTTGCAGGGAAATGGGAGGGATCAGCAGCCGTTCCGGATTGTCCGTGCAGCGGACCGTGAGGAACACGGCATTACCGAAACGGATGTTAATCAACGAGAAATATTTCTCCGCGAAGCGCAGCTCCTCGCTCAGCAGCACGAGATTACGGTCCTTATAAAAGAGAATGTACCGGTATACTTCCGCCAAATTGTCGTTGAACAATTTGGCTTTGGCGGAATCTTTTTCAATGAGGTACGACAGCGTGTTCAACGAATTGAACATAAAGTGCGGATCGATCTGGTTCTTCAACGCCTCCAGTTCCGCCTGCACTTTCGCCTTTTCCAACTCCTCCGTCTTCGATTTGTCCGTTCCCCACGATTTGATGAGAAAAACGGTCTCGTAGGTATGCGTGATGAATACCACGCAGACGACGCACAACGCCGTCGCTTTGTAGATCACATCCCAGTCGGCCTTCCCGCCGGCGGCGAACACATACCAGGCGGACATCAATCCGACGGCAATGGGAATAGTATAAAAAATGTTGGAGACGATCAGTGCGATCACTTTGTACATCGGCTGACTCAGCCAGGAGAACCGGAGCCGGAGCCGAAAGAGCAGATATCGGTTCCCTTGCCAGATGGCAAATGCAACAAAGGTAAAATAGAGATAGGCCGCCGCCCGCTCCGGTAATGAGTAGAGGGAATTGTCGATCATTCCCGTCACATTCGGAATGATAAATCCGAAAAAGGGAATCAAAACGATCCGGATCGTGCGGTCGTTCAGTTCGGTATTGATATTTTCTTCAAGCACAATGTTGTCCCGCAGATTTCGCTGATCGACGCTGATCGACAGCTCATAAATTGTTCACTTTGCGGTAGATCGACCGGGAAATGTCGACTGTATTGAAGTTCACGAGTAATCCTAAACGTTTCCCCGTTAACCGCAAATAAGTTAACAATTGTTTGTGATGAACAGCCGCAAGAAGTTCAACGGATTTTATTTCAACGATGACCAGATTGTCGACCAACAGATCAATCCGAAAACCGACCTCCAACGTCTGTCCCCCGTAGCGAACGGGAATCGGCACTTGAGAGTGGACAGTACATCCAAGGAGCCGTAATTGATATGACAGCGCCGCTTCATACACCGATTCCAACAATCCGGGACCGAGTTCATTATATACCGTAAAAATTGCACCTCGAATGTTGTACGAAATATCATTTTCCGTCATAACCCTCTCCGCTGTTGTTCTGCGAAATTCTGCGTGATCTGCGGGCAATGATGGAAATAAAATAACGAAAAACATTCCGCGCTCCAAAATTCCACTCTCGACTCGGCGCGAAAAACTCCGGTTTCAGACGCCGATATACCGCCTTCGGTCATTTCGCGCTTGCAACTTCCGGCGATGAACGATACATTGTCGCAGAAATTTTCACGCACTCCATCAATCACTCACACATTATAAGGAGAAGTATTATGGATATGGGAGCAGCATTTGCCAATCTAAACTGGCTGGCGGTCTTTTGTTCGGCGTTGTCGGCATTTGTCATCGGCGGCGTTTGGTATTCGCCGTTGATGTTCGGTAATGCCTGGATGAAAGTGGCCGGAATGACCGAAGAATCGGTAAAACAGGGGAATCCCGGAAAGATCTACGGCGGTGCATTTTTGCTGACGATGGTGGGATCGATCAACTTGGCGCTTTTCCTCGCCGATCCGAAAGTGGATCTGGCCTTCGGCATCGCCGCGGGTGCGGCGACCGGTATCGGCTGGGTCGCACCGGCTTTCGGGGTTGTATACCTGTTCGAACAACGCCCCACGCTCCATTGGTTCATCAACGGGGCCTATTGGGTCGTTTCGTTCATTGTGATGGGGGCCATCCTCGGCGGCTGGCGGTAACATTTTTTCGCTGCGGATCCGCCGGAAATTTTTCCCGTGGATCCGCGGCGTTTCTATATTTCTTCGGAGCGCGTATGAAAATTTTTTCTTCGATCCTTTTGTTCATTGCCATCACTTCGGCGCAATCATCCGTGCCGGAAGGATTGCGCGATTATAAGATCGCCTACAACGTTCTGTTCGACGAAAAGAACGACAATTACGAAATTTTTTCGATGAACCCGGACGGAACGGGAAAGAAGAACATTTCGAATTGGAAAGGGGTGGATTGGGTGTATGCCTCGTCCGGATCGAAGATCTATTTCGTTTCCGACCGCGATACCTCACGCCGGAAATATTTTCTGTATGAGATGGATGCGGACGGGAACAATGTCCGCCGGATCAGCACGTTTCTGGTGGCGGATTCGTGGGTGGGTGCCCGCAACAACGGGACGGAATTCGTCGTCTCATCCCCGAAGGATCACCGGCGCAATGAAATTTACCGGATCGACAACAACGGAAAAGAACAACAACGCCTCACAAACGACACGCTGAACGACAACGATCCGATCTTTTCGCCCGACGGATCAACGATTGTGTTCCGTTCCAAACGAGGCACGCGCTACGATGAATTGTGGATGATGAAAGCGGATGGATCGAATCTTCGGCGCTTGACGAAGTATCCGGAAGAGGATACGACGGCATTTATTCACAGTTATCACGCCGGGCCGCCGTTTTGGGAACCGAACGGAAATTTCATTTCGTACATATCCAATCAACGTTCCACCACCAGTATCTTTTTGATCAATCCCGACGGCTCCAATGTTCGACGGTTTTCGCACAGCGATTCACTGCGGGAGGGATGGCACAGCTGGTCGCCGGACGGGAACTATCTTGTTGCCGAATGTTCGGACAAGGGGAATAAAAAATTCAGCATTTACCTCTTCCATAAGAACGGAACGCTCCTGCGGCAGCTCACCGACGAATTCCGTTTGGAACAGGCGCCGGTATTTGTGCGGAGACCATGACCGCTCCGATTTGACAATTGTGCAGGCCGCCCGACTTCATCCTTGCGTTTGCCGCTCGTATTCGTTTTATTGACTGCGCATTCATTATTTCACTCCCGGCGCCATGAAAACAATACTCCTCTGCACGTTTCTGTTCACTTTCCACACGGCCGTTGCACAGACACGATCCCTTCCGGTCTCAAAAATTTCCGTTCCGCCGGTGATCGACGGTTACGGCAACGATGAAGCATGGAAAAATACCGTCGTCGCCGATCAATTCCTGCAACGCGAACCGGTCGATGCGGCGCCGGAAACGGAAAGAACGGAATTTCGTCTGGCGTACGACGAAACACATCTCTACGTTTATGCCATGATGTACGATTCCCGGCCGGACAGTATCGTGGCGCGTCTCGCCCGGCGCGACGACATTCCGGAATCGGATTGGTTCGGCATCGGATTCGACAGTTATTTCGACCGCCAGACGGCGTTTGTCTTCATCGTTCTTGCCTCCGGAACGAAAGCAGATAATCTCACGTACAACGACGGTCGGGACGAAGACTATTCCTGGGATCCGGTGTGGCAGGCGGAAACGCGGATACTTCCGAACGGCTGGAGCACCGAGATGAAAATTCCGTTGTCGCAAATCCGATTCGCGGAAGGAAACGACACGTGGGGTATGAATGTGGCGCGACGGATTTCCCGCAAACAGGAGGAGACGAACTGGAACTTGATGAGCAAGCAGAAAGACGGTGTTGTCTCACAATTCGGAACAATGACCGGAATGAAGGGGGTGAAATTCACCAACGCCGTTGAAGTGCTGCCGTACGCCGTCGGTGCATCGGAGCATTATCCGCAACGGAATAACCGCGAAAAGATCGAAACGATCCGTCCGAACGCCGGAGTGGATATCAAATACGGCGTCACCTCCAATTTTACGCTTGATGCCACGGTCAATCCGGATTTTGCGCAGGTCGAAGCGGATCCTGCCGTTCTCAATCTCACCACCTTCGAAACATTTTATCCGGAAAAACGGCCGTTCTTTATCGAGGGGACACAAATCCTGCGTTTCGTCACGTTCGGCGGTGATTTCGGGCCGGGATTGTTTTATTCCCGCCGTATCGGCCGTCCCATCGGAGTGCGGTTGCCCTCCGACGGCGTAATCATCACCGACGAACCGCGTACCGCCACCATCCTCGGTGCGGCGAAATTTTCCGGGAAAACAGAAAGCGGAACATCGATCGGACTTTTGACCGGATTAACGCAGGAAGAGAATTTTTCGTACAGGGATACACTTGGTGCGATCAAAACGGTGCGCGCCGAACCTTCCGCTTCATATAATCTCTTTCGGGTAAAGCAGGATTTCTGGGGGAATTCCAACGTCGGTGCGATCGTCACCGGAACGGCGCGCGAATCGGCGGTGCCGGCCTACACTCTCGGAACGGATTGGGATGTGAAACTGGACAGCAACAATTACCGGGTCAACGGATTCCTCGCCGTTTCGCACGGGACCAAATATATCGACAAATTTGCCCGCATTCGGCAACAGCCGTTTCTTCAACAAGGTTCGGCGGGAAAAGTTAACGTTGCCCGCGTCAGCGGGAACTGGACGTACGGCGCCGGATACGATTTTACGTCGCGAAAATATTTTATCAATGATATCGGATTTTTCCGCTCTCCGAATGATTATGGGGTGGGGGTGAACGGCGGTTATCGGACTTTTACTCCCGGCGTTGTGTTTCGTTCGTACAATGTAAACGGAAATATTCATCTTCGATGGAATTACGACCGGATGACATTATTTCGGGAAGCGAGTGTGGGTGCAGGAGGACAATTTCTCAATTTTTGGTCCATCAGCGGCGGGCTCAATTTTGCTTCAGCCGCTCAAAATCCGTATGAACCGCGCGGATACGGTGTGTTGAATAATCCCTCCAGTTTTTTTGCCCGTTTGGAAGTGGAGAGCGACTCCCGGCAGCCGGTGATCGTAAATGTGGAAGAGAATATCAGGACATTTGATAACGGTGCACTTTCCACCAATACGCAAGCGTTCATGATCGTCCGCCCGACCTCCTCGATGGAATACCAACTCTCCGTCAGTTACGGAACGGAACGAAAGATTTACCGGTTCATTCAACCGGTGATCGATACGGCGGTAATATTCGCCGCCGTTACTCCGGCTGCGGTGATCGGCGAAAGCGATGTGGACGGATTTGATGTAACGTTGCGCAGTTCCGTGCTGTTCACGAGCGACCTTTCCCTGCAGATCTACAATCAGTTCTTCTGGGCGAAAGGACAATATAAAAATTTCTCGCTCCTGCGTCCGGACCGTACGCTGATGCCGTACGGATATTCCGGCAACAACGATTTTAACAGCACCTCGCTCAACTCCAATGTGGTTCTCCGGTGGGAATACCGGGAAGGAAGCACCTTCTACTTTGTCTGGTCGCACGGAAGGGGATTTTTCCAAAACGGCGGTTTTAATACGGATCTTGCGACAAACGTGGAAAACACTTTTCTCCGCACAGCGCCGGACAATGTGTATGTGGTGAAGGTGAGTTATTGGATGAGTTTATAACCACAACGTTTGTGTACACAAACGTGTTGTGACGACAAAATCCGTTGCGTATTTCGGCAGAACGTGCGGCGCACCCGTTTTTCGGACCATTACTGCACCGCCGTTGTCATGTCCGACATCGTTCGGAAATTCGTTTCTTGATTTCCTCTCCGTCATTTCCCGATGTGAACGCGCCGAACCACGCCGAGCTTTTTTCCGAGAAAAAACTCACCCACCGAGGTGAATTTTTCCGGCGCATCGCTCACATAAAACTGCACGTTCGGAGTCTCCGCACTGGTGTTGCGCAGCGACTGTTCATTGAGCACCGATTCGACGGTGGCTGCCGTCGCCTCCCCGGAATCGATCAACGTCACCACCCCTCTCGTCACTTTGCCGATCACCGGTTTCAACAGCGGATAATGGGTGCACCCGAGAATGAGCGTGTCGATCTTTTCCGTTGTCAGCGGAAAGAGGTATTCGCTGGCGATCAATTCCGTCGCCTTCAGGTCGAGCCATCCTTCTTCCACCAGCGGTACAAACAGGGGACACGCCTTACTAAAGATGTTCACCGACGGGTGGAGCCGTTTTAATTCGTTTTTGTACGCGTTGCTGTTGATTGTTCCGATTGTTCCGATCACGCCGATCCGTTTGTTCCTGGTGGCGGCCATCGCTGCCTGCGCACCGGGAATGATCACCCCCGTCACCGGCAGGTTTGCCCGTTTCTGCACCACGTCCAGCGCCACGGCGGAAACGGTGTTGCAGGCGACGACAATCATCTTCACATCCTTCGACAGGAGGAATTCGGTGTCATCCAAGGTGTACTCCCGCACCACCTGGGCGGATTTGGATCCGTACGGAACGCGCGCCGTGTCGCCGAAATACACGATATTTTCATTCGGCAAACGTTCCAGCAATGCGCGGACGACCGTCAAGCCGCCGATGCCGGAATCGAAGACGCCGATCGGTTTTTGATTTTTGGTTGCCATAACAATAGTGGGCCGTACGCGTTGCGGATTCCGCGGAGAGAGAACGGAAGTCCTATTGTGTTTCCAGCTGTACGGTCATCAGTTGATGAATCGTGTGGAGGATCTCCTCCCGAAGATACTCTTTCTCGCGTTCAGATGAAATCGGTTTTCCGCCTTTGGTGATGTAAAACGAATCGACGATGCCGTCGCCGCGCGTGGCGAGTTTGGCGACATCGATCCTCATGCCGGCGCGCGAAAGCGTCTGCGTAATCTTAAAGAGAAATCCGATCATGTCCGGACCGTACACATCCACGATCGTGTGACGGTTCGTGTCATGAAAGACCGTATCGATCCGCACATTCGGGTGGAACAACGGTTTGGCGCGCCGCCGCCACCGGCGATGATACCGGGCGAACAATCCCTCCAGCGTTTCCCGGTGCAGCAAAACGTTCCGCAGATCCTGTGCGATGGAATGTTCCTGTTCCTCGCTCAACGCCTGTTTGGAGGCGGCATTGACGACGCGGAACCGGTCGATGACGATGCCGTCCGGACGAGTGTGGATCTGCGCGTCGAAAATGCTGACATCGTTCGCCGACAAAACGCCGCAGACCGTGGAGAGCAAATATTCCGCATCGGTCGTGATGACATGGATGATGCTGTGTGTATCGTCGTGGCGGTAATGAACCGACACGGTGTCGGCACCGGCGGAGATCCGTTCGATCGCATGCTGTTCCTCTTCCGACACCGGCATCCGTTCGGCCGGTTCCGGAAGCAGATCCGCCGAACCGGTCAGCAATCGTCGCGTTTTTACGAATAGTTCGGTCAACAGCGTTTCTTTCCACTGCGACCAGACGTTTTTGTTCACCGCGGAAAGATCGCAATAGGTAAGCACAAAAAGCAGATCGAGCTGTTCCGGCGTATTGAACAACGATGCAAATTCCTTCACCGTCGCCGCATCATTGATGTCCCGGCGGAACGCGACCTGTTCCATTACCAAATGATGCCGGATGAGGAATGCGACCGTGCCGCCGGGGTCTTCAAACCCCCATCGGCTTCGGATGTTATTCCAGATGGCCACTCCGGCGATCTCATGTCCCTGGATGCCGTGCGGTTTTGCAATATCGTGGAACAGAATTGCCAGGAATAACAACTCCTTCTGCGGCAAAAGCCGATACGTATCGCCGAGCACGCCTTTCCGCTCCGCGAGCTGCTCCGCGTGTTCGAGTGCGATCACCGTATGCGCATCGGTCGTGTAATAATGGTATGCACTGTGTTGAAAAAACGCGACCAGATCGTTCCATTCCGGAAAAAGAGCGCCGAGAATATCGCTGTCGTTCATCTGAGCGACAGTATGTGCCACGGAAGAGGGCAAACGGAGGATGGAGAGAAATTCCGTTGCCGGCAGATCTCCTTCCGAACGGAAAAATCCGGGATCCTTGCTGCAGCGGAAGATTTCCGACTGCAGCGGATGGCTCATATCAATCCGGTGAAATCCGCACCAGTAGAACGCCCGGAGTAATTGTTGCGGAGTTGCGATTGCTGCCGAACGATCCCGAAGGGACAATTGCCGGTCGCTGATCACGAACAGATCATCCAGACGGGACTCCCGTTTCATCGACCAGAATAGCCGGGCACCGGAGGTGCGGAACAGTCCGGTGAGCCGTTTGTTCATCCGGTACACGGAGCGCGCCCGGAGAAAATAATCGCGCATGCACTGTTCAACCGCTTCCAGCGGCGTGGTCCCGCGGTAACCGAGTGCTGCGGCGATCTCCCGCTGCTTGGAAAATTCAAGAATGTCCTGCGGTGCGTTGGAGGTATAATGCAGTTCGTTGCGGAGGCGAAGAATTCCGTTGAAGGCCGCGATGATGTCAAGGGCATCATTTTCCGTGATAATCCCTTCTTCCGCCAGCCGTTGGAACAAGGAAACGCTGGCGGATTGGTTGCTGCGAAACGGCGTCGAAGTGAAATACTTTCTGTCGGTCGAACGGTAAAGCCATACGAGGGAGTGGATGTCCCGGATCCCCCCGGCGCAATTTTTCACGTTCGGTTCCAAGAGTTTTACGGAGTGTTCATACTTATCATGCCGTTCATCCACTCCGGAAAGAACCGAAGTAATGAACGACCGGTCGCTGCGATGTTCCACCGCCGAAAGAAAAGCGGAAGTGTACCGATCCATGATCCCGGAATCGCCGCATACATAGCGGCTCTCGAGCACCGATGCCCACACATCGACATCGGTCTGATACAATTTTAAACAATCGTCGATTGTGCGTACGGAATGGCCGACATCGAATCCGAGATTCCAGAGCGAATGAAGGAATTGTTGTGCCGTGTCGCTTCCTTCCGAACGGGATCGTTCATCGGCGAATAAGACCATGACATCCACATCCGAATGCGGCGCCATTTCACACCGTCCGTATCCTCCGAGCGCAACAACGGTGCAGCGATGGCGGGACATGTCCGGCAGCTGCTCCCACAACCGTGTTAACGTCGTATCCACCAACTGCGTCAGCTCGGCGGCGACGGCCAGCCCCCCGGCGCCGGCGCGGTGAAACCGGAAAATGTTTGCGTATTCCTGATCAAAAAATTCCTTCGCGGTCATACCCTATAGATAAAAGAAAAGGGGAGACCTGCAAGAAATCCGGCGGAAGTTTATAACTTTTTTGCAACCACGGCGACCTCTTTCATGGCGGTGATCACCCCGCCGAAATTATCCAGCGCTTCGATCAGCACGATGTACATTCCGATGCGGACCTTTTCACCCGTATCATCAGCCCCGTTCCAGAGAAAAGAGGCGGGAGAAGCGGCCGGTTCCCCCGAAACAAGATGCCGGATCAACCGGCCATGGACATCGAAAATCCGGATTCTCACCGTGGAACTGGAAGCGGGGAGGGAAAAATTGATCGAAAGAAAATCTTCGCGGCCGTCTCCGTCCGGCGAAAAAGGATTCGGACTGAGTCCGAGAGACGCGGAAGGAAGAGAGCGGGTCATGATACTGTTGTTGGCCAGCGGTGTCGAACCGGTCGGCGCCACAGAGGAACTCCAATTTCGTCCGTCGGTCGAACGGCCGGCCGGATCAATCCGTTCCAACGAACGCTGGAGCGGTGAAAGGTGCCGGAGATGCCATGAGGGTGAATATCGTAGACTGTCGATCCGTGCACCGGTCAGATCGGTCAAAACAAGGTCTTCACCGTTGTTGTTGAGACTGAACGACGGATGAATCACCACCGACCGGTCGGATCCCGCCGGGACGCGTTGCAGGATCAAGGAATCCGAAGCGATGACAACAAAACCACGCGGTTCCACCGGATGGAGAGATTGATCGAACCGGATGATCGTTCGAGCACCGGAGGAGGAAGGCTGATCCATCAACGTCCAGCCCTCCAGATCGATCGTGTCCGGACTGGGATTATGGATCTCCGCGAATTCCGGTGAGCCGGCTTCCGGCTCGAAAAGAATTTCATTGATCACCATTGATCGTTCCGGATAACGCCGTTTTACCGAACAGAGAAATGTATTGTTCTGCAACCGCTCGTCGGAGGGATACTCAAGGACGGTGAGCAACCGATGCTCTCCGGGTTCGACGAGATTCCACTCCGCCGACACGACGGCAGAATCGTTCGGCGGCAACGCGTAAAGTGCGATGGAGCGGAACAGTTCCTCCGGCCGGCCGAGCGAATCTCTATTTCTGTCGTGATAAAAATGAACGGTCGCCGCACCGGTCAACGCTCGCCCTTCGTTGACGATAGCGGCGGTGATCCGCACGACCGGCGGTGCGGATTCCCACTGAACGCCGCGTACGCTCAGATCGTAATCCGCTCGGGAAAAGGGAAATTCCTTTCCCGGTGTTGGAGCGGCGGAGATCCAATTGCCGGAATCAGTCGACGATCCGAACAGATCATACCGCTGCAGCGACAACCCGCCCGATCCGCCCCAGGATGGCCGATACAGGAGACTGTCCATCGTTCTCCCGCGTTCGTCGGTTAATACGACGGCATCCGGAGTGGTATTATTGAGAGAGGGAAGCAGTGAGTAGAGAAGAACGGGAACGTTTGCGTACGACATCCGCAACGCCGTTGTATCGGCGGTGATCACAAAATAGGAGTTGGCCGGAATTTTCCCCGAGGAACGTATCGGTTGTTTTGTTTGACCGGCATCGGAAATTGTCCATTGAGAAAGATCGATTGCCGTCGGGCTGTTGTTCCTACATTCCACCCATTCCGGACCGTCGCCTGCCGGCGCATACATGATCTCGGTGATGACCACACTCTGAGGCGGCAGGCCGATTGACAGTGTGGAGACGGCGGTATTGTTCATCGTATCATCATCCGCTTCCGCCCGGACGCGGAGAAAAAAACGATGATAGCCGTGCGGAAGCGAAGGCAGCGGAACGGTGACGACGACCGAATCATTCACTCCGAGCGATGGTCGTGAATCGCGGAAGATTTCCTCTTCCGTATCCGGCACGGAATCGTTGTCCGTATCGAAGAACATCCGGAGTTCAACCGCGGCGAGCGAATTTTTCCCGATATTAGCAACAACAAATTCGGCGGACATCGTTTGACCGATCGTCGGAAACGGCGGTGAAAATGCGAACTGAGTGATTGCCGCATCGAACGGTTTTTGTGAAAGGGAGTTTACCGCACCGGGCGTTGAACCGGCCGGATGTGTCGACGTCCCCCAGTTGACCTTGTCCGCAGCGGCGCGTTGTCCGTCGATCCGCTCCAGCGAACGGCCACCGGATCCGCCCCAGGATGAATGGTAGAACAGACTGTCGATTACCGCACCAGTGAGGTCGTACAACACCAGAGCATCACCGCTGTTGTTCAATGACGAAAAGGACGCCTGAAGAAGAGGGACATCGGTGGAAAAATGATTGCTCCAAGCCATGGTGTCGGTGGTAACGATAAAATACGTTCCGGCGGGAATGATTCGGTGTTGAGGTAAGAGTGCGGCTCTGTTTGCCGTTGCATCCGAAATTCTCCAACCGGCGATGCTCAGGGGGGCGTTGCCGCCGGCAAATAATTCCACCCATTCCGGAACACCGGCCGGCGGTGCATACAGAATTTCATTGATGATCACCGTGCCGGGACGGAATCCCGCATTTACGACAAAACTCCGGGAATTATTCGTCGTGTCCTCGTCCCCCGGTACGGCGACCGAAACGGTGAGCGGATGGCGGCCGGGTGGAATGTCCGGATATGTGAGACGGAAGGAAACGGTCTCCGCAGCGCTCCACGGCCATTGAACATTCGCGACGGCGATAATGGTGTTCGAATCCGTCAACGTCACCGATCCTGCCATCTGTCCGGCGAGGCCGAGATTTTTCATACCGATGTCGATCGAAACGGAATCGCCCGACCGCACCGCCGTCGGCGTAACAATCAGGGAAACGATCGCCGCATCCGTCCTCTTTTTTTTCGTCACCCGCACATCGTCGATACGATAGACGCCGCTCGATCCGGCCGTATCGGCGATGATCCGCAGCCGCAGTCGGACGTTTGCCCGGTCCGACAACGTTTCCGGCAAGGCCAGGGCTCGCCGCACATAGGCGGTGCCCGAAAGAAAATGGAGGGAGTCGCGGGAGACAGGAATGACGGTGAGCGTGTCTCCCTCGATCAATGCTTCAATCACCACCTTAGCGCGAAAAGTCGACGTTCTTCGCTCAAAAAAGAAAAGCGAATCGGGAATGACTCCGCTGAAATCGAAAACCGGAAAGAGCAAAGATTGCGACTTCGTGGCATCTGTCGCACTCACCGCATTCGGAGCGGATCGGGCGGACGTGCCGGTGACGGCAAAGTCACCTCCGAGGTTTTTATTTGTCGTGGTGGACCATCCGGCCGGCAATTGAAGCGACGGCAGTGTATCGAAATTTTCGACGTAGGGAAATTCGGTGATCTGTGCGGCGGCCAAATGCGCCCACATCGGCACCGCGAGGAGAGCGATACGGATCGTTTTCATATAAAAAAAGGGCGGTGCAAATTGAATGCACAGCCCTGAAAAGAAAACGATTAAGTGGAGCTGATCGCCGCCGCGATAGGTGTTAAAAATTACGGTTCGGGGGAGTAACCGAAATCCGCAGTAGTGTTTGTTGTGGAGATACTCACTTTTTTGGTCAATGTCGACGTTTCGATCATGCCGTCGATCGATGAAGCGAGAACGGAATATGTTCCCGGATCGAGTCCGGCAAAGGAGTAATCGCCCGCAGCATCTGTCGTCGTTGTTTCGCCGGTGCTCAGAGAAATCGACACACCCGCGATGCCGGGTTCGCCGACGGATCGTACTCCATCACCGTTGTTATCCACAAACGCCGATCCGGAGATCGAAAAGACGGTCGGCGGCGGGGGAGGAGGAGGCGCGAGAGTTGTCGAGAAGAGACCGTACCACGCTCCGCGCTGCGGGGTGATGATCGTACCGGCAAAGGCGGAAGAAGATTTTTTTCCTGACGCAATCTCCGCATGTGCGCGGAAATAGATCGTCGATCCCGCGTTCCACGTGATCGGAATAACGTACGTGGTCGATTGTGTTCCCGATGGATGCGAGCTTGTGTAGGCGTAACGCCCCGGCGCACCGCGTTCGGTGAATTGTACATCGGAAACGTCCAGATGTGTTTCGCGGAGTGTCGACGTTCCGGTGACGGTATACTGAATATACAAATTGTTTTCGTCGCTCATCAGCAACACGGAGCCGGCATTCTCCGTTTTGTTGCTCCACAACGTTACGGATCCTTCCGTTACGGAGACGACCTCGACATCATTTGCGGGTGCCGCAGGTTTTTTGGAAAAGTGTTCAGAAGAAGATCCGGCCGTTGGTGTTGCATTCGATCCGGTGATCTCATCGGAGGTGTCGCATCCGAACAGTGCAATGGAAAAAAGAAAACCGAAGAATATCACTGAGTGTTTCATT
This sequence comes from uncultured Chitinophagaceae bacterium, assembly GCA_964603685.1. GTDB lineage: Bacteria > Bacteroidota > Ignavibacteria > UBA10030 > UBA8401 > UBA8401. The sequence goes on along the minus strand of CAZRWF010000020.1, from coordinate 23,749 downwards.
GAACCCCCATGGAGAGACGTATCATTTTTTCACTGTGTCAAGGTACATTTCCTGCAAAAAAATTTCAAGTTTTTGTTACCCATCACAAACGGTATAAATTCTGAATAGCACGACAAGAGTGCGACAGTCCGAAATTGAGAAACTCTTAGTCTTCAAAACTATGTTACCTATCATCGTAAAGAAAACACAAAAAGTGTTGAATTTTTCACATATAGGGCAATTCTTAAAGACTTCTAATATGAAAGCGCTTGCATTGTTGTCACCTTTTCTGCTTATTGGTAGTGAGATGAAGAAGGTAAACCAACATACAAAACACACCGATCAACGAGGAGCTGAATAATGGGCTCGTCAAAGATCATCATGCTGTCCGGTGTGTATCTGATTTTCGGATTTTATCTGGTCTCGCTGAACAATGCTGACAACCTGTTGTTCAAAGCAAGTCTGCAGACCGCGACCCTGGTGCAATCCGAACAATCCGCCCGTACAGGATTGGCGAAGGCGTTAAACTACATGGGAACAAATTCGTCGCTCTATACGTACGGCACGCGCGTGACCGTTGTAAACGGCGATACGGTTCGATATTCTGCAACGCGTCCCGTCGGCTATCCGACCTCTCAGTCTCTTGTCACTGTCGTCGCATCATACACAAAACAGATTGACGGAGCAGTCGTCACGAAGCGCGAAACGACGATGAAAGCAGTGTATCAGTTTCATAACGGCCGATGGAAAATGATGCGCGTGTATACGGAAAACGATTATCACGATACATTTTAAGCACCACCACTCCTCCGAAATTTGACAACGCCCGCAATTGCGGGCGTTGCTATTTTTGTTCCCGCCCGCACCTCTCTCCTGCAGCGGATTCCGATCGTAATTCTATTTTTTTACTTGTGTCCCGTCTGATTTAATCGTAATATTACGATAGTTCAAACAGGAGAATAAATGGCTGCGCCGATGGTTCAACGTTTAGGTATAATTGACCGCTATCTCACCGTGTGGATTCTTGCCTCGATGGCCGCAGGGGTGTTCATGGGATACGCCGTTCCTTCGATCGTCTCTTTTTGGAATATTTTCCAATTCGGCACCACGAATGTACTGATCGCCGTCGGATTGATTGTGATGATGTATCCGCCGCTCGCCAAAGTAAAATATGAAGAACTGGGCGACGTGTTTACCGACACCAAAGTGTTGTTGTTGTCGCTGCTGCAAAACTGGCTTGTCGGACCCGTATTGATGTTTTTTCTTGCCGTCATTTTTTTACACGGTTATCCGGAATTTATGGCCGGGTTGATCATCATCGGACTTGCCCGATGTATTGCGATGGTGATTGTATGGAATCAACTGGCGGGGGGCGATACGCAATATGCTGCCGGACTTGTTGCGTTTAATTCGATATTTCAAATTGTCTTTTTTTCTCTGTACGCGTATTTGTTTCTTACGGTATTTCCAGCATGGTTCGGTTTAACGACCTTTGCGGTGAACATTACGATGGGGCAAATTGCGGAAAGTGTGTTGATCTATCTCGGCATTCCATTTTTTGGCGGAATGTTCAGCCGAATTTTTTTGGTGAAATTCAAATCAAAAGAGTGGTACGAAAAAAAGTTTATCCCTCGCATTTCCCCGATTACCCTGATCGCGCTTTTATTCACCATTGTGGTGATGTTTTCTTTGAAAGGGGAATATATCGTACGGCTTCCATTGGACGTACTGCGTATTGCCGTTCCCCTCATCGTCTATTTTGGAATCATGTTTTTTGTTTCATTTTACCTGAGCAGAAAAGCAGGGACGGACTATGCAAAGTCCGCAACGCTCTCCTTTACGGCCGCGAGCAATAATTTTGAACTGGCCATCGCCGTTTCTATTGCAGTATTTGGGATTCATTCCGGAGTGGCGTTTGCCGCTGTCATCGGTCCGCTCGTGGAAGTGCCGGTTTTAATCAGCTTGGTGAGCGTTTCGCTCTGGATCAAGAAAAAGTATTTTGGTCCGTCGGAACCCGTTGGTGAGGAAAGCCGATGATACACGGCCGGAAAAACATTCGGAAATGCTTCCGGCCGCGTTCACGGTGCGGAGGGTCAAATGTGTGGCGATTGCACTGCCGTTTTATTCGTTCGGATTGACGACTTTATACACAAGCGCCGCTGCAGCTCCGCCGCCAAAACATCCGGCAAGATAAATCCATAGGTCATTCCAGGAAGAGACTCCCAGAAGTGTGATACCGGTGGCGACGGCGGGATTATATGCTCCCCCGGACACCGCCCCTCCGGCATACGCGCCGATGACGACCGTAAAACCGATCGCCAATCCAAAATACGAATTGCCGGATGATGACTTGGATGTTGCAACGTTCAAAACGACATAGACCAGCGCAAAAGTAAATAAAAATTCGTTCAGCAACGACTTGGCGACATCGTGCGTTAACGGTCCGGATGAAATCCCGTCTTTATAAAAACCGGTGATCCACGCCGCGGCTGCCGCCCCCAATGTTTGAACAAAAAAATAGGGTAACACTTCTTTTATTTCCAATTTTCCCCTCAACCACACCCCCAATGTGACGGCCGGATTATAATGTCCCCCGGAAATAGCGCCGCCGGCATACACCATAACCATCAATGTGCTTCCGATGGCCAGCGGAGCAAACGGTCCCGCCCCCGGATTGATCACCGTCATTCCGACGACGAGGACCAAAAAAAACGTTCCGATAAATTCGACGATATATTTATGCATGGTGACTCCTGATGGTGAGTGAATGATCGAAGCGAATATGCATCAAAAGCGACGCAGAGGCAATAAAAAAACGCCGTCCCTTTATCGGAACGGCGTTCTTCCTTCTGAATCATGACGCTACGGATTTATTTTTCAGTGCGGGCGCCGAGCTGCCGGTCGAACATCATCAAACTGACCGGGGAATCTCCCACTTTGTTCAACAGAGCGATGATCTCGCCGGAATTTTTCTCTTCTTCCACCTGTTCGGAAATGAACCATTGCAGCATGATCTGCGTCGGATAATCGTTGTGTTTCAGGGCGAGCTCGTATAATGCCGTGATGGAAGCGCTCACCTTTTGTTCGTGCTCCAGCACCATCGAAAAGACCTGCGAGAGATTTTTATAATCCCCCTTCGGTTTGTCGATCGCGTCCAACTCCACCCGCCCTCCGCGTTCATGGATGTAAGAATACAATTTCATTGCATGGTCATTCTCCTCTTCGCTTTGCACTTTCAGCCATTTGGCGCAGCCGGGATAGTTTTCCGACTCGCAATAAGCGGACATCGCAAGATACAGATAGGAAGAATACATCTCTTTGTTGATCTGTTCGTTCAGTGCTTTTTGCATCTGTTTTTCGAGTTTCATGTTCTCTCCTTGATTGTTGAATGTGTGGTTGAAAAAAAACACTTTTATGTCCGCCAAAAAATCCTTCGTTTGGTGCACCAACCGGTGAAGAGCATCAACAGCAGCGTGATCACCAATCCTTTGACGAATCCGAGGAACGGGGTGAAAGTTACGGCGTTCATCACGGACAATATTCCGGTCACTCCGAGGAGCGGTATAATAAAATTGTTGATTCCGGAATACGCGATCATCGGATTTTGCCCGTTGTCGATCAATAGTTGGACCGCCCTCTTCCGGCGGAACACATCGATCACCACCGAAAAAAAGATGATCGAACATCCGGCGAGACCGCTGGTAACAAAATAATAACTGATCGTCGCATGGTCCTTTTTGATTCCCCCTTCGAACGGTTCGAAGAACAATCCCAGAGTGATCCAAAAAACGGACCAGGAAAAAATCTGCCGATAGAGCTCTTCCGTCGCGTTTCCGGGAGAATGCATCAGCCGCCAACCCGCGAAACAGAGAACCGCCGTTGCCGCAACGGTCTCCGTCACCATCCGCGAATATAGTCCGGCGAGCAGCACCAGCGTTATCATCACCATCATCACAGCGATGGTGAAGTACCGCCGCCGGCTCCACGCCGGTGCAGTGGATGTCGCGGATGTCGACGCTTTGTTGATCCATCGCAGGATCATCTCACCGGCGATCGTTCCCGGCAGAACGATCAAAAGATATTGTTGATAATACATCGTGTACATCCACGGAATCGGCGTCCACATATACACATCGCGCACCCATCCGTCGATCGGCAAAGGTTTATTGGAGAGTCGGATGGCGATGAGAATTGCCATGATGCCGAGCCGGAGCAAGAGGTTGCCGCGTGTGATCAGCCAGGCGAACGATCCGAACAGCGCCATGTTGGCAAGGACCACGATGATAATGTCGCTTCGCGTCAACCGGAAGCCGCTCCCGTCCGGATACACGGTCAGGACAAAAAAGAGAACGGCGCACGTCCATCCCGCCCCCTTAATGCCCCAACGGAGCGTGCGGTGCCACTCCTCCGGAAGGCGTCCGTACATAGCAAAAAGAAACAAGAAGGCGCCGATGGAAACGACCCACGTCATCGTGTCCGGATGGCTGCTGAGCTGATACGGTCGAATTGCCTGAACATACAGGGCGAAAAATCCCAACAATATTCCCCGCCCCGCGATGGAAAGGGACATTTTCCACCACGGTTCGCCCCGTTCGATTTTTTTGGCCATCGCCAGCGGAAAAGCCGCACCCATGGCGAACAAAAAGAAGGGGAACACGAGATCCACCCACGTAATGCCCGGGAGGGTCGGAATAAATTTATGCAGCGGCGGGGGGACTTGCGCGTGATACATCCACGCCGGAAGGACGTTCTGATGAAACGGCAATTGACCCGACAAGATCATGCCGATGATCGCCGTTCCGCGCAGTGCGTCGAGCGCATCGGCCCGCCGAATCTGGTGCTCTTCGTTATTCATCGTTGACAATCGTTATGACGTTGAAACGTACCGTTTCCCGCCGTGAAAAGCAACAAAGCAACAATCGATATTCTTTTTTATATTCGATAAACAATTCCATCCGAGAGTACCGGGACCAGACACCATGAAAAAAAGAACGCTCCTTATCGTTGCGGCACTGATCGTCATATCGGCGGCCGGATTTACCGCCTATGAAAATGTCTATTTAAAGATCAATCAGAACATCGACATCTTCGGCAGAGTATATAAAGAGATTGTCAGCAATTATGTGGACGAGGTCGACCCGGAAAAATTTATGCGCTCCGGTATCGAAGGGATGCTCGAAACGTTGGACCCGTACACCGTCTACCTCGCCGGGAAGGACGAAGACGACATCGATCTTTTAACGAACGGTCAATATGGCGGCGTCGGCATTTCCATCGGTGTGCGGGACGGCATCATCACGGTATTGTCCCCGACCGAGGGATATTCCGCATACAAACAGGGGATCAAGGCGGGAGACCGGATCATTGAAGTGGATGGAATGAAAGTGACCGGCACGCAAGCGGACAGCGTCCGCTTGAAAGTGCGGGGTGAGCCGGGGACGACCGTAAAAATGAAGATCGAACGGGAGGGCGAACCGTCTCCGATCGAATTTACGCTCGTGCGCGAGCAGATTCAGGTGAACAACGTGTCGTATTTCGGCTACCTCGATCAACGGATCGGCTACATCAAGCTGGATCGATTCTCCCGCCGGGCGGGGGAAGAGGTCCGGCAAGCGATCAAAGAATTAAAAGTGAAAGGGGAACTTCGCGGGATCATCGTCGATCTGCGCGATAATCCGGGCGGATTGTTGGAAGCGGCGGTGGAGATCGTCAGCAAATTTGCGCCGAAAGGAAGTACGATCGTCACCACCAAAGGGCGAAAAGGGGCGGAAGAACGAACATACACGGTAGAGGAAGAACCGACAGCGGCGGACATCCCATTGGCGGTTCTCGTCAATAAAAACAGCGCCAGCGCCAGCGAGATCGTCGCCGGCGCCGTGCAGGATCTCGATCGGGGGATTATTGTCGGCACCCGTTCGTTCGGAAAGGGACTAGTGCAAACCGTGGTCCCGCTGAACTATAACGCCTCCATCAAAATCACGACCGCCCGTTATTATACGCCGAGCGGCCGCAGCATTCAGGAGATCGATTATCTCCGGAAGAACAAAGACGGCATATTCGCCGCGACACCGGACAGTTTGAAACGCGAATTCCGCACGGCGAACGGCCGTACCGTCAAAGAACTCGGCGGTGTCGATCCGGACACAACCGTCGAAGCGACGGAGCGAAGTGCATACCATGCCGAATTGATGCGGAAAGCACTCTTCTTTAAATTTGCCACCACATTTGTGGCACGCCGTGCGGCGCCGGAAAAAGAATATGAAGTGACGAACGAAACGATGAAGGAGTTCGAACAATTCATCGCACGGCAGCGGTTCGAGTTTGTGGAACCGGCGGAAAAAAGTTTGGCCGAATTGAAAGAGCGGATGAAAAAAGAAAAATACAGCTCCGCCTCCATTGCTTCTGCGGACGCTCTGCAATCGCTGATCCACGCCGAAAAGAGCAATACGTTCGTCCGCTATCACGATGAATTGAAGAATGAACTGACCGAAGAAATCAACTCCCGATACTTCGGTGAAAAGGGGAGGATACGATCATCGATCGCGCACGACCGGCAAGTGCGGACGGCGGCCTCCATTCTTCTCGATCCGAAAGCATACCGGCGCCTGCTGCAGCCGAAAAAATAGCAGACGAGAGAGCAACAAAAAAAGCGGACGAGAGTGTCGTCCGCTTTTTTATTGTACCGTGCCGTAATCTATTTGGTATCCAAAATCAGCGGTAATCCATCCTTGCCGCCGACAATGATCACTTTGGTGTTGGGGGAATTGGCGAGTTTTTCCGTTGCTTCGATCCCTTTCCACTGCAGCAGTTGCTGGTTGAGTCCTTGATTGACGATCTTCTGGAAATCGGAAATACCCTGCGCTTCAATCCGCTTCCGGTCCGCCTCCTGTTTTTCCTTTGTCAACACGAATTGCATCCGCTGGCTTTCCTGTTCGGACTGCAGCTTCTGTTCGATCGAGGCGGAAAGTCCCGCCGGCAGCGTCACGCGCCGCAACGGCGCGGATTCCACCGTGATGCCGCGTTCGGAGGTCGCCTTGACGATTTCGCTCAACAGCAGCTGCGAGAGCAATTCACGCTCCGACGTATACAATGCTTTCGCCTCAAAACTCGCCGTTACACCCCGCGTCACGGATCGGAACTGCGGCTCCAGAATGACGCTCTCATAATCTTCACCGACCGTTTTGTAGACGTCGGCCGCTTTTTCCGGATTCAAATGGTAGAGCACGCTCACCTCCAGCTGCACCGTCAATCCTTCTTTGGACGGCACTTCCATCACTTCTTTGATCTCCTGCGTTTTGATCGTCATTTTGACGATCCGGGCGAGGGGATTGACAAAATTGATTCCCGATTTCAGGGTATTTTCCGAGACCGTACCGAAAAAATCGACAACGCCGACATGGCCGGCAGGAATCACCGTGAAACAGTTGGACAGTGCGGCCAGACCGGCGCCGAACGCCACCATCAGCGAAATGTTTGCCGATCCTTTGGTGTTCGGATTGATGCGCATATTTTTCCAAGAAACAAAAGCCGCTACGGCGACCAGGGTGAAAATTAAAAAGAACATAGATCCTCCTTTGTATGTTTAGTTGACTATCATAACATCGTACACGTTGGAATCGTTCGGATTATTTTTTCCTCCGCCGGTCCATTCGCTCCGCTCTTTCCCGACGGCGCGGAATTCTCCGATTCCCGCTCCGCCATGGTCATCCTGGGCGCCGATGAAGACCGCGATCTTCCAACCGTGATGGGGCGCTCCAAGATACCGCAACGGCAAAGCAAACTCAATCGTTTTACTGCGGATATTTCCGAGCGGCGCGGAAACATCCTCCGGCCGCGGGAGATATTCAGCCAGGACGTCACCCTCACCGGAAAGGATGCGGATGCCGCCGCCGACAACGATCATCCGGTCGAACGAATGCAGGGAGTCGACACGGGCGTTCGAGTTCTGTCCGATCTCGCGCTGCACACCCTTTCCGGTGTTGATGGTGATTGCCGCCAGCGTCAGTTGAAATCCGTACTCCGGATGCCAGCCGGGATCGTTTAATTGAGAGAACGACAGCCGGCAATAGAGGTTCGACGTGTCGTACGAAAACTCCGCGCGGGTAATATCCAGTATTCCCGGCACAAAATGCCGGCCGGAAGGATATTCGAATGTACCGGAAGGACCGCGGTCGTCTCCCGCGGGATCAATGGCAGTAAAAAGGGGCATGGCTTTCGGATTATTCCGCTTGATCTCCAGGTTGTTCAGCAACGGATGGGACGGTCCGCGCAGAACGCGGAACGAACGTCCGGTATCGGGCCGTGCCAGCGATACGGTGGAAAAATATTTTTTCCCCGAAAAGTTTTTCAGGAAAATTCTCGGATCATTCTTTCTTTCCACGACGGTCTTCGTGCCGTAAACCACCGTCAGCGTTGTGCCGGTATGGTGAAGCGTCACCGTCGTATCGGCAGGGAGATCGACCGGGGCGATCACCGCATCGCCGTTGCCGTAGACCCAGAGGTAATCAATCGCAAACTTTTTGGGAAGTCCGGCGGGGGCGACGGAGACGGAAACACGATCTCCCGTCCGTTGATACGAGATCGTAACCGAACCCGGGCCGACCTGTTGTGTGAACCGCACATCGGTCAACCCTTCCGGAAGTTTCGGCTGAATGCGGATGATGCCGGAAGGGAGATCGACGCTGACGCCGAAATAGTCCTGATAGATCGTTCGAATGAATTCCGCGAGGCTCCACGCTTGCGAATACGTTCCGGACAGTCGGGGTTCCCCTTCGCCGGACCGCGGATGCGCGTCCAACAGTTCGGACAATGCGCCGACCGTACCGCGATGGAGCATTTGCCGGACGGAATTCCGGGTGACGGGAAAAACAACATCCTGCAGGTCGTACCGCGTGGCGGCATAGATCGATGCGCCGTTCAGCCAGGTCCACACCGTGCCGTTATGATATGCGGCATCCTTCACGTAATACGGCGGATATTCATGAAAAGGGAAAAAATTGGAATCCGATTGCGTCAATGTCGCCGTACCGTGTTCAAAGACGAGTTCGGAGAGGACGGTCCGTGTCATAGAGAGCCGCACATCTTCCGGAATCGTCATGTCGAAGGCAAACAGTTGGTTCGGACGGATCTCGGCGGAGGGAGAACCGTCGCGATTCAAATGATCGACTAGAAGCTGCCGGGTGGTGTCGACAAAATATTTCCGGAAATTCCGTTCCACATTGTCGGCGAGACGTTTCCACCGTGCGGCGGAATGAAAGTCGTTGAAGTATTCGGCGCAGAACACTCCGATCATCAATTGATGATGCCAGAGTGCTTGAATATCCACCGCGCGGTTTCCGCGCGGCGACCACGGCCCGTTCGGTCCGACCGCATCCATCCAGCTTTCCGCATCGCCATGCGTCAAAAATCCGAGCGAATCGGTATGGAATTTCACCGTTCCGTCGATCGACCGTGCGATGACCGGATACATTTCTTTGACGAAATCGATGTCGCCGGAATATTTTACGTATTCGTACAGCGACTTCACAAACCACGGTGTTCCGTCCGCCGTGTTGTAAATGACCGACTGCGGAGTGGCGAGATTCGGGATCCGGCCGTAATTGTCATCGGTCGAATCGCGCTGCTGAAATTTTGCGTACGCCCGGAGCACGTCGCGCGCATCGGCAAAATTTCCGATCACATACGTGATGCCCGGCAGCGAGATGAACGAATCGCGCCCCCAATAATTGTTGAACCACGGCAATCCGGCAAAAATCCCTTTTGTTCGTTCTCCTCCGGTCGCCTGGTTCATCACCAACGCATCGGCCTGCAGTTTTGCCCAACCGATTGCCGCGGTCAGTTCCGGATCGTTGGTCGAAGTGCGGGAAAGATCCAACAGCCGCTGCATCCTTGCCTTCCGGCGGGAAATGTACGTTTCCGGTTGTGCGGCGACGGCGGCGGCATGTGTGCGGGCGAGCGCAGCAGCCGTATCCGCGGCGGCGGCAAAAACAATCTGCCGCGCATTCCGGCGAGCGGAAAGTGCGATCGTTGTGGTCAAAAACGATTGTGAAGATGTGGGTCTGGTCCACACATCGCCATTCCGTGAAAAAATTTCCGTCGGCAGAAGATGCAATTCGACCGAAGGATCGGAGACAATCACGATCAACGCGTTGAGGGAATCGGCGAAAGAGACCGTTTCCGTGATGCCGTTGCGATATTTTCGTACCAGGGCGTGTGGAAAGACCGTCGTTGTGGCGGCCGACCGATCGAGGGGCGATCCGTTTTTGTGGAGGGAATAATCATGCACTATTTTTTCCGCTTGCACGAACCAACCCTGCCATCCGCCGACATTCGGACCGCTCACTTCACCGTGATATGTTCCGGCTTCTTTGTTGGTAAAGACGAACTGCCGGCCAGGTCCGGAAACGGTGACCCCCAATTCGTCGACCGACTGTGCCGCGAGCGGCGAAAATCCGCCGAGCAGAAAGATGGAAAAAAATAAAAATGGTCTCATGGATCCGCGTTGTTCCCTTCCCGGTTACCACTGTTTGTGAAAGACGGCATCCGCCAGAAGCCAGCTGGCGTCCCGCATCGCTTCTTCGGTCGTCAGTTCGCGCGGTGAAATTTCCGTGAGCGAGGCCAAACCGAGTGAACGCCGGAGCGATTCCGCATCTCCCGCAATCCGTCCCACGAGGGCATGCACCGGCTTATTCGATTGTTGCGCACGCCGGACGATTCCGGCAATCCCTTTTCCCGACATCGTTTGCCGGTCAAGGGTCCCTTCAGCGGTGACCACCAGATCGCAGCCGACAAGATGAGGGTCAAAAGCGATGGTATCGAGAATATGGTCGATCCCGGAAACCATTGTTCCGCCGCAGAATGTCATCAACCCGTATCCCAATCCTCCGGCCGCACCGCTCCCCGCAACGCCGGCAAGATCTTTTCCGGTATCCCTCAACACCGTCTCGGAAAAATTCCTTAACGCCGATTCGAGATACGGCAATTGATCTTCCGATCCCCCTTTTTGCCGGGCAAACATTGCGGTCGCTCCCGTCGGACCGAGCAGCGGCACGTTGACATCCGACAGGATCGTGACGGGAGGAAGTGTGAATGTTTTTTGTGCGCGGATACGGTTAATGTGAAGCAGCGATATCGCACCCGGGGAAATACGCTCTCCGTTTCCGTCCGCCAAATCCCACCCGAGCACCTGCGCCATGCCCGCACCGCCGTCGTTCGTCGCCGTGCCGCCGAGACCAACCCACAATGCGTTGATGGGTTGCGCGGAAACGATCCGGATCAATTCACCGATCCCTGCGGTGGTGGAACGGGCGATCGATTCGGGAGAGGGTGTATGAAGGTGCAGGCCGATCACTTCGGCGGATTCGATGATACCGATGCCGGAAGGGGTGATGCCGTAGCGTGCCGTCACTTTTTGATCCGGCACCGGACCGGTCACTTCGGCCTCATGGATTGTCCCACCGAGTGCGTTCATCAGGCATTCCAGCGTTCCGTTGCCGCCGTCGGCCACCGGAAGGGAAACAATCTCCGCGTCCGGAAATTTCCGCCGGAGGGATTTGGCAAGAATGGCGGCGACACGGGAGGCGCTCAACGCCCCTTTCATCGCGTTCGGAGCGAGTAAAAATTTCATGCGGTAATGTAGAAAAATATTCCGGCGGGAACAATCAGGAAGGTGCAACGGGGGAGGCGATCCGCGCAATGATCGTTTTGATGACCGGCAGATTCTGTTTATTCACCAGAATCAGGAGCGTGTCGCCTGCTTCGATGTGTGTTCCGCCGCTGGGGACGACGAACTCGTCGTTCCGGCTGATGAGCACCACGAGGCTGTCGGCCGGCAAGCCGAGTTCCACGATCGACCGCCCTGCGATCTCGGCGTTGAACGGTACGATCAAATCGACCAGTTGCGTCTCCGAATTTTCGCTGCCGGCGAATTCGATCGGATACGAATGTTTTTTTTCCGTCGGCGCGGAGAGATTCAGCCACCGCGCGACGACCGGAAGGGACCACCCTTGCACGATGGCGGAGGAGATGACGATGAAGAAGACGATGTTAAAATAGAACATCGCCCCCTCCACCCCCGCCAGCAACGGAAACGTTGCCAAAATGACCGGCACGGCGCCGCGTAATCCCACCCACGAGATGAAAATTTTTTCCCGCACGCGATAACGGGAGAACATCAGCGAAACAAACACGCCGAGCGGACGTGCCACGAAAATCAACACGGCGGAGATCAGCACGCCGGTCGGGATAACGGCCGGAATCTGCGACGGGAAAACGAGCAGTCCGAGCGCCAGGAACATCGCGATCTGTCCCAGCCAGCTTAACCCGTCGAAAAAACGGATCAAACTTTTTTTCTGCACAAAGTCGCTGTTTCCCACATACAATCCGGCAATGTACACCGCCAAAATACCGCTGCCGTTCACCAATGCGGTGGATGCGTAGACGAATCCGGCGAACGCGAGTGCAAAGACGGGATAAATTCCTTCGTACGAAAATTTCAATTTGTTCAGCGCGAAGATCATCGCACGCCCGAAACCGTAGCCGAAGGCGGCGCCGATGATCATCTGATAAAAGAAGAGCATCACCACATCGGCGGGGGTCGATCCTTCCACAGTCATCAACTGCAGCGTGCCGACAGTGAGAAACACCGCCATCGGATCGTTGCTGCCGGACTCCAGTTCCAGCAGCGGTTTCAGATTTCCTTTGAGCGAGACATTTTTCGAGCGGAGAATCGAAAAAACGGCAGCCGCATCGGTGGAAGAGACGATCGCACCGAGCAACATTCCCTGCAGAAACGACAGCTGAAAGACCACCATCACCGCGACGGCGATCACGAGGGCCGTCAGCAACACGCCGACCGTTGCGAGGATCGACGCCTCCGTCAACACCGGCCGCACTTCGGACCATTTTGTTTCCAGTCCGCCGGCAAAAAGGATAAATATGAGCGAGATAATGCCGATCGATTGCGCAAGCCGCGCATCGTCGAAATAGATCCCCCCGGGCCCGTCCGAACCCGCCAGCATTCCGATGCCGAGGAACAGCAGCAGCGTCGGAACACCGAGGTTGTCCGAAAACCGGGCGATCACGGCGCTGAGCAGGATCAAAGTGCTGCCGGCAAGGAGGATATATTCGATGGAAATCATTTACGTAAGGTAGGAAAATCTGCGTGAAGCGCAAGAAGAAGGGGGAAAAAAAGAGGACTTCCGAAGGGGAGCAGCTTCGGAAGTCCGATGATGTCAAGCCGCCGCGGATTCTTTTTTCTGCATCTTCACGAGGATGATGCCGCCGAGGAAGAGTCCGATCAGCCAATATCCGGAATCGATCAATGTTAAGTAGATCGACTTACCTTGATACGCGTTCGTCACAAACATCACCATCGCAACGAATCCGAGCCAATTCCAAAATGCCGCCTGAACGGCGTTGCCGAGATCCTTCACCTGGAAGGCATGATGTACATGGGATTGAACGTAGAAGACAACAACATAAGCGACCAACGATCCGCCATACGTCAACGCCATGTCCATCCCGCTCATGTTCGCCGCCATTTCCTGCGTTACGCCGGTGTACATCATCCATGGCCCGGAAAAAATCCCGTACCATACCGCACCGAGCACCCACATGGCGGCAGCAGCGGCAAACACGGCGACATAATTGATTTTCACATCCATACAATCCCTCCTGTTATTGTTGGTGAATGGTTACCGATCGGCACGAGGAGCGCCCATCCGATGTATTTTTTTCCGGTCAGCGGGAGACGGACTTTTCAAGTTTGGCCAGATCCATTCCACCGACGATTGAGCGGAGCAGTGCCGCATCGGAAAATCCCTGTCCGTTCACCGATATCATGAACCGTCCACCGACCATCAATTGCAGCGAGCAAGATTTCGAATACTCTTCCGCCGTCGATTTTTCGATTCCCTTGTACTTCCCGACGGTGACGCTTTTTTCGTAGCCGGACTCGGTTTCATTCTCGAATTCTGCGGCTGTTAACATTGCCATGGAAGCCGCCGCCGCTTCGCCCATTCCTGAAAAATCGGAAATCTGCACCGACGCGACCCACTGAACGTCGACCTCCGCGGTGTCGACCGATCCGTCGTCATTCGTCTGCGGCTGGCGCTCTTTTTTCATCGTCGTAAAATTGATCGAAGCGGATGAGGTGGAGAATCCCGAAGCGGAGACGGTTTCTCCTTTCGGCTTTTCGGCGGTAAATCCGGATGGCCCGGCCGTCGGAAGAAATTTTTGCAGTTCTTTAAAGTGAATCACTTTCGACGCTGTGTTCGGCTGCGCCGACAAGGATACGATGCTGATCGATAATAACAAAAGAAGTCTTTTCATAGCAACCTCCCTGGGATGACTGTGCAAACCTACTGTTTCCGAGAACAACTGTCAAGCAACAAATTTCTTTCATTTCAGCCAATTTTTGACGAAATTCACCCGTCATTCCTCACCTCACTGTATGAAAACCGGAGCATATATGTCTATTATTACTGATGTCTGGGGCCGGGAGATCCTCGATTCGCGCGGCAACCCGACCGTGGAAGTAGAAATTGAATTGGAAGATGGTACTATCGGCCGAGCGGCAGTTCCCAGCGGCGCATCGACCGGCGAACATGAAGCGGTGGAACTGCGGGACGGTGACAAACAACGGTATCTGGGAAAAGGTGTCCTGAAAGCGGTAGACAATGTCAACAACATCATCGCCGAAGAGCTAACCGGTTTTGACGCACAGGACCAGGTCGGCATCGACAAAATGATGATCGAATTGGACGGCACGACGAACAAATCCAAACTCGGCGCCAACGCCATGCTGGCCGTTTCGCTGGCCGCCGCAAAAGCAACGGCGGCATATTTTAACGTTCCGCTCTACCGGTACATCGGCGGTGCCAACGCGAAAATTCTTCCCACGCCGATGATGAACATCATCAACGGGGGACGGCACGCGGATAACAATGTGGACTTCCAGGAGTTTATGGTGGTTCCGGCAAATGCGCCGACGTTTGCCGAAGCGCTGCGTATGGGGACGGAAGTGTTCCACGCGCTGAAAAATGTGTTGCATAAAAAAGGATATAACACCGCCGTCGGCGACGAAGGGGGATTCGCACCGAGCCTGAAGTCCAACGACGAAGCGCTCGACGTGATCATGGAAGCGATCTCCGCCGCCGGATACAAAGCGGGGGACGATGTGTTCATCGCGCTCGATCCGGCAACAAGCGAGATGTATCAGAAGGACGGGACGTATCTTTTCTACAAGTCGACGCAGGAAAAATTTTCCGCCGAACAGATGGTTGCCTATTGGAAAAAATGGGTCGACAACTATCCCATCATCTCCATTGAAGACGGCATGGCGGAAAACGATTGGAAGGGGTGGAAACTGCTCACCGATACGATCGGGAACAAAACGCAGCTGGTTGGGGACGATCTGTTTGTGACGAACACCGAATTTCTGGCGAAAGGGATCGCGCAAGGGGTCGCCAATTCCATTCTCGTGAAAGTAAACCAGATCGGCACGTTAACGGAAACGTTGGATGCCATCGAGATGGCAAAACGGGCGCGGTACACGGCCATCATTTCGCACCGCTCCGGCGAAACGGAAGATGCAACCATTGCCGATATCGCCGTCGCCACCAATGCCGGACAGATCAAAACCGGAAGCGCGAGCAGAACGGATCGCATCGCAAAATACAATCAATTGCTGCGGATTGAGGAAGAACTTGATACGAACGCGGTCTATGCTGGAAAAAGCGCGTTCCGGATTCAATAACCATGACAACGCCGCGGATGGACAGGACTCCATCTGTACATCGGCGGTTCCTTTAAACATCGAAGATCATCTATGGCTCACATCAAATTCGGAACGGACGGCTGGCGCGGCGTGATTGCCGACGATTTTACCTTTGCGGGCGTGCAAAAAGTGGCGCTGGCGACGGCCCGGTATTTTGCCCGGCATAAATATGCAAAAAACGGCGTCGTGATCGGATACGACGCCCGCTTTCTTTCGAAAGAGTTCGCCCATGCTGCGGCGCACGTGTTTGCGAGCGCCGGCGTCAAAGTGCTCTTGTCGGAAAAAATCTCCCCGACGCAGATGGTGTCCCTCGGCGTCGTAAAGAAAAAAGCGGCCGGCGGCGTGGTCATTACCGCCAGTCACAATCCCGCCAAGTACAACGGATTTAAAATCAAAGGGGATTTCGGCGGACCGGCACATCCCGAGATGATCGCCGAGGTCGAAAAAGAACTGGCGCCGCTGCAGGACGTGACTGTGTTGCCGGTGGAACTGAAGCCGTTCGACGAGTTGGTGAAGGGGAGAATGATCCAGTACGTCGATCTCACGAAAATATATGTTGCCGACCTGCAAACAAAGATCGAATTCGATTTGATCAAATCGGTGAAACTGAAAGTGATGCACGACGCGATGCACGGGGCCGGAATGGGAATTCCCGAACTGTTGCTGCCGAAGATCGGCACGATCCGCAGCGATTATAATCCGTCGTTCGGCACAACCAATCCCGAACCGCTGCCGCAGAACACCGAAGAGTTGAGCATGGAAGTGCGCGCCGGAAAATATCACTTCGGTTTTGCCACGGACGGCGATGCGGACCGGATCGGCGCGGTGGACGAGAAGGGGAACTTTGTCGACTCCCACCGTATTTTTGCCATCCTGCTGAAATATCTCTTCGAGCGGAAACATTTCCGCGGTGCGGTCGCCAAATCACTTTCCGTCAGCGATCTGATCGTGAAGATGTGCGATCAATACAACGTGCGGCTGCATGAAACGCCGGTCGGTTTCAAATATCTCTGCCGGTTGATGACCGAAAAGGATATTATTATTGCCGGCGAAGAATCGGGCGGGATCGCGGTGAAAGGACATCTGCCGGAGCGGGACGGGATTTTTATCGGGTTCCTGCTCGCCGAAGTGATGGCGGTCCGGCGGATGAAACTGAGCGCGCTGGTGAAAGAATTGTTCGACGAATTCGGAGAGCATCATTTCGGCAGAGTGGATGCCCACTTGACGGAAGCGCAAAAAGAGAAGGTGATGAAATTTTACACCGGCAAACCGAAGAAGATCGGATCGTTTATCGTGACGAAGATCGACACGACAGACGGTATCAAGCTGCGAATGAAGGAAGGCTGGGTCCTCGTTCGCGCGTCCGGGACCGAACCGATCATCCGTTTCTATGCGGAAGCAAATTCTCCGAAAAAAGTGCAGCAGATGCTGAAAGCGGTGACGAAGATATAACCTCATTCAAAGAGATCCATTCGAGAGTCCCGCATCAATTTATTGGTGCGGGACTCCGTATTTTTAAAGCAAAGAAAAATATTGCTTGACTTATGCTCTGAAATACCATACATTTGTTTAGTTAATGAACAACGTTTAGTATTTATCTATGGGCAGTGCCGAACGAAAAGAACGCGAAAAACACGAAATGCGGGAGATGATCCTCGCCGCAGCAAAAAACCTTTTTTTAAAGGAAGGTTTTGAACATGTGACGATCCGTCGTATCGCGGAAGAGATCGAATATAGCCCGGCGACCGTCTATCTCTATTTTACCGACAAGGATTCCATTCTTTGTGCGCTCCAGGACCAGGGATTTCGCGAGTTGTTCAAACGTCAGCAGGTGTTGACCGCCGTTAAAGATCCGGCCGAACGTTTACGGGCCTGCGGAAAGATCTATATGGATTTTGCCATGGAAAATCAGGAAATGTACGACCTGATGTTCATAATGAGAGCGCCGATGAAAGCATTCGATTCACCCGAGCAGTGGACCATGGGACGCGACACCTATGAAGTGCTGCAGTCGACGGTGAACGATTGCATTCAACATGGATATCTTAAAAATGCCGATCCGAAAGTCGCCACTTTTTCTATGTGGGCGTTGATGCACGGCGTCGTTTCCATCTTCATCCGCGATCGTGCTCCGATGATTCCGAAAGAGCAACGTCATATGGTTGCCGACGGCATTTTGGATTTTACGATGCATGAATTATTGGATAAATAAGAAGCATTTTTTTTGCCCGTTCACTAAACAATGTTCATTGTATTATCGATGTTTAAACTACATAACCTCAAAAATAAACCCGGAGGTACAACAATGTTCCACGCGTCCGCACTTCGACGGAAAACTTTTATGACCGTCATGATAATTTTTGTTTTCGGAATTCCGAATCTCTATTCCGAAACACCGGCCGATACTCTCGCAATCCGAATGAAAGGAAATATCTACGGCAAAGTGGTGGATAAAGAGAGCAAACAGCCGATTCCCAATGTGAGCGTACAGATTATCGGCTCCACGGCCGGTGCCGCGACGGACCTCGAGGGAAAATTTACGATCAAAAATATCGCGGAGGATATTTATAAACTGCGTTACACTTCGGTCGGATATTTGCCGCATATCGAAACCGATGTGCGTGTCATCCGCGGTAAAACGACCGCCGTCCGGGAAATATCATTATCCGAAACAGCCGTTACCGGCGAAACAGTGGAAGTAACGGCCGGTGCATTTTCCGGCGATGTCACTTCGCCGGTAACGAATTACTCGTATTCCCGCGAAGAGATCCGCCGGAGCCCCGGCGCCGCGGGTGATATTTTCCGGGCGATCGAAACGCTGCCGGGAGTGGCGAGCAGCGGCGGAGAGTTTTCTGCGTTTTCCGTCCGCGGCGGTAGTCCGCGCGACAATATCGTGGTGGTGGATAATATCCCGTTCGACAAGGTCTCCCATTTCGATGGAGGGACGGAAGAACAGGAAGCGCAGGGAGGCCGGTTCAGCATTTTTACTCCCGGGGTGATTGACGAAGCGAATTTTCAGGCGGGAGGATTTTCCGCGAAGTACGGCGGTAAAAACGCTTCGTTTGTCGACCTGAAAATCAAAGAAGGAAACAAAGAATCCATAACGATGAACGGTACATACGATGTTTTGGGTTGGGAAGTGAATTACGACGGGCCGAGCGGGATTCACCGGAATACGGCGGTGTTGTTCTCTGCCCGTCACCAAAACTTTAAGACGATCCTGGATATGACGGGACAAAGCGATCTCGGATATCCGAGTTTTACGGATGTGCTCTTTAAGAGCACCACGGAGATCGACCAGCGGCACAGCGTGTCAATCCTCGGCCTCTATTCTCCGGAATTTTTCGAACGGACCATCGACAATGTGTACGAGATCGATACGAAACAATATGACAATCAGCTTGCGGAAGTAAACGACGCCAAATACCTGCTCGGAATGAACTGGCGGTATCTCACCGGCATCAACTCTGTGCTCGAAAACACGGTCTATTATCGCGGCAACACGCAGGAGTTTTCCCGCAGCCAATCGTACGTGTACGAAGTGAACGGCGTTCTCCCGACACCGGATCGAGCGGCGGTGCGGAACAAATATTTCCGAACGGACAATGTGGAGAATGAGTACGGCATAAAATCGCAATTCACCTATTCCCCGGACATCCGTTCGACAATCACGACGGGAATTCAAATTCAGCGGATCAGCGTGGACTATACGACGGTGCAGGACGGTCCGGATACGCTCTACACGTTCGATGCGAACGATTATCGTCCCGATGTTTCGAAAAAATTTGTTATTCTGGACCCGCTCTTCATGAACAACACCTTCGGTGCGGAAAAAAGCGCCGCTGCCGCGTTTATTGACTATCATTTTTCGCTGACGGATCACGTTTCGGTGCTTCCGGGGGTGAGGGCTGAATACAATGGGTTCAACGGTACAACGACTCTGTCGCCGCGGCTCAGCGCCGCCGTAACGGTCACCGAGCGGCTCACACTCCGCGCCGCCACCGGAGTGTATTACCAACAGCCCGAACTGCGTATTATCTCCTTCGACGGCCGGAACGCCCTTCTGGAGAATGAACGGGCGGTCCACTATATTTTCGGCATGACGGCATATCTTGCGGACGACGTAAAGCTGACCACGGAAGTGTATCAAAAAACATTGAACGATCTGATCATCAAATCGGACAGGACCAGCCAGCGCCGGTCGAACAACGGCAGCGGGTTTGCTCGCGGGATCGATTTCGGTTTGGTGAAAAAATTCGTGGACAAATGGTACGGCCAGGTGAATTATTCCTATTCCGTCAGCCGTCGAAACGACAATCTCGGCGGGGGTGAATACGCCTCCGATTTCGATCAGCCGCACATCTTTAACATCCTGTTCGGGTACGAATTCGACAATGAATGGTCCTTTTCCACCAAATGGAAATATGCCACCGGCCGGCCGAAAGATTCCTACGTTGTTCATGCCGATATTTTCGGCAATCCGAATTATCTCCGCTATTCCAAAGAGATTGTCGGCGAAAACGATCAGCGGCTCCCCGATTTTCATACCTGGAACATCCGCGTCGATTACCGGAAACAATTCGGCGATCTTGCGGTCGTGGCGTTTCTGGACATTCTCAATCTCTACAGCCGGCTGAACGTAAATGAGGAACGTTTTATCGAAACGACCGGTACGATCGATCCGAAAGGATTTGAGATTCTGCCGTCGTTCGGACTCAAACTGGAATGGTAATCGCGCACCGATGCACATTGTGAGAACAATTTCGGAATTCCGCACATGAAAAAAATCGTCTGGATCCTCTTTGCATTTTTCGCGATCGGCGTCGGTCTTTATCCGGCCGTGTACTTTATTGCAGACCGGACGTTCGGACTGCTCGGAACAAAACAAGAGGCACTGTTGACCGACATGGTGTGGAACATCGCATTGTATGCGCACATTGTTCCGGGCGGGCTCGCGTTGATGATCGGCTGGATCCAATTCCACCGGTCATTCCGCGACCGGTACCGGCCGGTCCACCGCATGGTCGGACGCATATATGTCTCCGCCGTCATGATCAGCGCCGTTGCCGGAATATATCTTTCCTTTTTTGCGACCGGCGGCGGGTGGACTTCGCTCGGATTTTTCCTGCTCGGTGTTGTCTGGCTCGGATCGACCGCGTCGGCGTTTGTCTTCATAAAAAAAGGGGACCGCGTTCGTCATGAAATGATGATGATCTACAGTTATGCCGCCTGTTGTGCCGCGATCACATTACGGATATGGCTGCCGCTGCTCACGGGATATTTCGGAGAATTTCAACCCGCATACGATATTGTTGCATGGCTCTGCTGGGTACCGAATATCGGCATAGCGTGGATCATCGTCCGCCGTCAGAGCCGACGGGCGCACCGCATCTCCGCCGTTGCGGAAGGATAATCACCGATTTTTCCGTACATTTTCAGAATTCGTTACTTTTCGGACGGAACCGGTATGCAAAAAACAGCTCTTCTTCTGCTCGTCATTGTTTCCCTTCTTTCTTCCCAACAAAAACCGTTCGGTTCCATCCACGGCCAGCTGATCGACGGAACAACTAATCAGCCGTTGATCGGCGCAAACGTGGTGATCGTGGAAAAGCCGAATTTCGGCGCAGCGGTCGATTTGGACGGGAATTTCTCCATCGTGAACATTCCGGTCGGCGAATACAGTCTGCAAGCCACGCTGGTCGGATATCAGTCCGCCATTCTGACAAATGTGGTCGTCTCTACCGGACGAAGCACCAAGGTGAAGATGCGGATGAACGAAGAGGCGATCGCCATCGGTGCCGTGGAGGTGAAGGCCGATTATTTCTCCAGTGAAGGGAGTATATCGCCGATCTCCACCATCGGACTGAACGGCGCGGAGGTAAAACGGTCCCCCGGCTCGGCGCAGGATATGCAGCGGATCGTGCAGAATCTTCCGAGCGTGGCGAACAGCAACGACCAGAACAACGAACTGATCGTCCGCGGCGGTTCGCCGGACGAAAATCTGACGGTGATGGACCATATCGAGATCCCCACGACGAATCATTATCCCAACCAGTTCAATTCCGGCGGGCCGATCAACATGGTAAATGTCGATCTCATCGAAGACATCCGTTTTTCCACCGGAGGTTTCCCGGCGAATTTCGGCGACAAACTGTCGTCCGTGATGGACATTTCGCTGCGGGAAGGGGACAAGGAGCGGGCGTTCGCCGGCAGTGCGCTTGCCCATTTTGCCGGTGCGGGGGGCGTTTTTGAAGGGAGTTTTGCGGAAGGAAAAGGCACCTGGATTTTCTCCGGCCGGCAAAGTTTTCTGGAAACGCTCGATCAGATCGTCGGCATTACGGCGCTCGGGATCACCGCCATTCCGAAATATTACGACCTGCAGACGAAGATCACGTACGAACTTTCTTCCACGCAGAAGATCATCGTCAACGGCATTTACGGCGACGACAAAATATTGATCGACGGCGAACCGGACGCCGTGAATGAACAAAAAACCAACGTGCACGATTCCACCGGCGTGGAAAATGTGGATGTGGTGACCCGCCAATTTGCCGTCGGCGCAACGCTCCGGTCGCTGTTCGGTTCGGACGGATATTCGCTCTTCACCCTGTACGCGTTGGGGAATAATTATGACGTGGAGGTGACGGAAGATTTTATGGACAGGGTGTACGACGGCAGCGGGAAAGTGACACGGTTTTCGGAACTGTTGAGCCGCCCGATCTTCGTCAACAAAGCGCAGGAACGGCTGGCCGGGGCAAAATACGATCTGCTCTATCATGTGCACCGCGATCATGAACTGATGATCGGCGGTCAGGTGCTGACTACGGTAAAATTTGCCAATAATGTTTTTTTTAATGCCGACACACTGCGGTTCGATCTGGACCGCGACGGCGTGTTCGAAATTCCGCAGTCCACCTACACACACGGCCGCGTGAACCGGACGCTGGGTTTCGGTGAAGAATTTAAGTTCGGCGGATATCTCAGCGACCGGATTGCCGTCACGGAGAGACTTTCCGCAACGATCGGCGTGCGATACGATTATTTCACCTATTCGCAGAAAGGGAACATCAGTCCGCGGCTCAATCTGTCGTATGAACTGATTCCGTTGACGACGAAGATCAACGCCGCGTACGGAGAATATTATCAGACGCAGTCCTTTCCGACCTACGGCGACAACAGCGGCGGGGACAAGAACCGGTTGCTGGACAATTCTCATGCGCGCCATTTTGTTCTCGGCGCGGAACATCTGCTCGGCGAGGGACTGAAAGCGACGCTGGAAATGTACGTTAAAACGTACGATCGACTTCCGGTGGAGGAGCGGTTCATCAATTCGGCGGACCGGACGTACCGATCGGACCTGAAACGCAGTGTCGGAAAACGGACCTCCCGCGGGATCGAATTGTTCATTCAGCAGAAACAGGTCGAAAACTTCTACGGAACGGTGTCGCTGTCGTACTCCTCCACCGTAACGGAGGATCCGCGCGCAGATCTTCCGGGATTTGCCCCGGTGAATCAGGGGGAATATCCGTATGATTACGATTTTCCATTCCTGCTCACGCTCGTTGGCGGCCGGGTAGTGGAGAATGTCCGCTCGACATTGGATGAATCCCCCTTCTACATAAAATATCCCTCGATGCTTTTTCCGTTATCCGACGATATGGAATTCAGCGTCCGGTTTCGGTATTCCAGCGGCAAACCGTACACCGAACGGGAATACACTTCCTTTATTCAACGCCGAGAGGGAGGGATCACCTGGTCGAGAGGATATTGGATCGGTTCGCATGACATTAACGGCAGCCGGTTTCCGGATTATCACCGATTGGACCTGCAATGGCTCAGCCGTTGGCACAACGAAGGATACAATGTGGTGATGATCGTGGCGTTGCAGAATATTTATAACCGTGCAAATGTGGCGGGATATCAATATGCGAGCGACGGAACGAAGAACACAATTTACCAATTCTCCTTCTTTCCGGTGGTCGGGGCGAGTGT
>CAZRWF010000019.1:27521-41439 GCA_964603685.1 uncultured Chitinophagaceae bacterium | reverse complement strand
CACACGGCGTATCCGCGCGCTGTTAAGGAGAGGAGGCTGCCGCGGCGGAGAATTAATCCCTCGTCTTCCATCTCTGCGAGTTCTTTCCGCTTCACCGAAAAGACATCTTCGCCGTACAGCCCGTACAGTTTTTTCAGGTCGATGCCGCTGCTGCGGAGTCCGAGAAAGATCTCTTCGGTGAAAAACTTTTTCCGGTCGACCGTTTCGCGGCCGACAACGGGGAGTTCCCCTTTCCGCAGGAGGTCGTTATAACTGCGGATGCTCCGCACATTCCACCACCGCGTTCCGCCGGAGGGGGAATCTTTTACGAACGAATGGGCGGAAGGGCCGAAACCGACATAGTCGGCATGGTTCCAGTAATTCATGTTATGCCGCGACCGGTAACCGGGGAGCGCAAAATTGGAAACTTCATATTGTTCGTATCCGTGGGCGGTCAGCGTGTCGATGGTGATCTCATAAAGCGCCGCATCCTCCTCGTCCGGCAGCGGGGCGACCAGTTTGTTTTTCACCATCGTTGCCAGCGGCGTCTGCTCTTCCACGATCAACGCATACGCGGAAATATGTTTCGGACGGAGGGCCACGGCGCGGCGGAGATTTTCTCTCCAGCGTTCGGGGGTCTGGTTCGGCAGGGCAAAGATCAGATCGCAGCTGACGTTTTCGAATCCGGCCCGATACGCGCTCTCCACCGCCATTTCGGCCTCCGCCGCGGAATGGATGCGGGTTAAAAATTTCAGATCGTCGTCGTGAAACGACTGAATGCCGAAACTGATCCGGTTAAATCCGGCCTCATGGAAATCCCGCAACTTCCCCAATTCCACCGTGCCGGGATTCGATTCGCAGGTGATCTCCGCATCGGCCGTTATGCGATAGTGCCGGCGGAGGAGCGAAAAAAGATGGTCGAAGTCCCTTTTGTTCAGCAGGGACGGAGTGCCGCCGCCGAAAAAGATCGTCTCCACTTCATCCGTCACCATCGGCGCGCGGAGAAGAATTTCTTTTTCCAACGCTACCAAAAAATCTTCCCTCGACTCCATCTGTTCGATGGAATAAAAATCGCAGTAGACACATTTGTGCTCGCAGTAGGGAATATGGAAGTAGAGGCTGGACACGTGGAATTGGTTAAATGTGAAATTTTGGAATTGGTGAATTGTTGAAGGGGATCATCGTAGGATGTAATGATTGGGTAGTGTGGAGTTTTTCAATTTTACAATTCCACAATTTCTCAATTTAACAATGTTCCGATTCTTCCCCATCGAATGCCGCTTTCGCTGCGGGACCAGTAGACGAGCATCGCCTTGCCGACGATAAAATCCTCCGGCACGCTCCCCCATTCGCGGCTGTCCGAACTGTTGTTGATGTTGTCGCCGAGAACAAAATAGTAATTCCGCCGCACGGTCGCCATGGAGGTATCGACGCCGTTCACGAAAATTTTCCCCGCACGGCGTTCCACAACCGTCCCTTCCCGGCGGAGAAATACCTTCCATCGATCGATATTCGTCTCCGTCAAACGTATCGGCATTCCCGCAAAGGGAACGACGACGGCGGGAAATTCGGCGGCGGCACGGCCGAAAAAGTTCAAACGCCGTCCGTTGACGCGGATATTTCCGTTGACGATGTCGATCGTATCGCCGGGGAGTCCGACGCAGCGTTTGACGAGGAATTGGTGCCGCACAGGAATCGATTCGTTCGGTTCGCCGGGAAATTCAAACACCACCACATCGCCGCGGCGGATCGCGGAGAGGGCCGGAAGCTGAACGTGCGGCAGCGGCACAAAGAGGAATTTTTTCGGCGTCCGGGCGCCGTAGAGAAACTTGTTCACGAGGAGAAAATCGCCGGCAAGCAATGCCGGGGACATCGAATCGGTCGGAATCTTATAAGCATCGATCACGCACGATTTTAATCCGGCGGCGAAGAAGATCGTCAACAGCACCACCGTGATCCCGCTGCGGATCTTTCGCCAGATTTTTCGCACGATCAGCCGATGAGTGTGCCGATCCGTCCGAAGCGGATCGTTTCCGGATTAAAAACGGTGATGAAAATTTTGGCGACGATATCGAGAAGAATGTTGTGGTTGGAAAAGGTGGTGTAGATCCATTCCATCCGCATCGTTTCCCCTTTCATCGCCAGCTGCGCGCGGTAATCATCCGTCAGCATCACCGAAAAGTAGACAAACATCGGCGTGCCGACCACATTCTCGCGCGGGATGAATCCCCAAAAGCGGCTGTCGAGCGAATTGTCCCGGTTGTCGCCGATGCCGAACACATAATCCCTCTTCACCACGTACGACGTCGTCACCGTGCCGTCGATCGCCACCGTGCCGTCCTGCCGCAGCACCGGCTGGTGCCCTTCCCGTTTGATGAAGGTTTCCCATTTCACAAAATTCTCCGCCGTCAGAGAAATCTCCATCCCCGCTTTCGGAACGACCACCGGTCCGTAATGATCCTCGTTGAAGGTGGACGACGGCGGGAAGATCCGCTCCTCCGCATAATCGGGCGGTTTCGGGGGGAAGCTGAATTTGGCGTTTTTCGGAATCGGTGCCGGAGCGCCGTTCACATACACCACGCGGTTGCGGATTTCGAGCGTGTCTCCGGCGATCGCAAGGCATCGCTTCAGATAAAAATTAAAAACATCGGGGAGCACTTCGTCCCGCATGCCGGGAAATTCGAACACGATCACATCCCCCCGCTCCACTTCTTTAAAACCGGGAAGTGTCGTCCACGGCAAACGGATGTCCGTAAACATAATGTTCCGCGGCGTCGACGCGCCGTAGAGGAATTTGTTGACGATGAGAAAATCGCCGGTCAGGACTTCGTTCTCCATGGAGCCGGTCGGGACGAGGAACGACGCGATGACGAAGTTGTTCAGCAGAATAAATCCGCCGAAAACGATCACGAACTCCCGCACCTGATGTTTCAGATTTTCCTGCCAGGTGAGAGGTTTTTTGGGAGTTTCCGGAGCGATATTTTTTTCTTCTTTGGCCATTTAAAATCCCAGTTTGTGTTTCGGTGCGGATTCTTCTTTCATCAACAATCGGATCGCGTCGAAGACGATTTTGAATTGACCGTCGTACCGCCGTTCCATGTGATCGAGCTTTCGTTCCAGCTCTTTGTGCGTCGATAACCATCGGCGGAGCTGCGCAAACGTTCGCATGATCTGCACGTTTACGGCGACCGCCCGCGGGCTGCGAAGTACTCCCGACAACATCGCCACTCCCTGTTCGGTGAAGGCGAAAGGAAGATATTTAGAATGTTCACCCCGCTTTAAGGTCACAAATTGTGACCTTAAAGATTGGAACTCGTCACGAGTTAACGGGAACATAAAATCCGCAGGAAACCGGTTGATATTCCGTTTCACCGATTGTTTTAAAACCTTCGTTTCAATTCCATACAATTCCGCGAGGTCCACATCCAGCATCACTTTCTCGCCGCGGACGAAGTAAATTTGTGACACGATCGTGTCGTGCGGTATGATGTCGAATTTTTTCTGTTGCGCCATGGAACGCCCCGGATATAATGTGATTCGGGTTTTTCAGGCACAACATACGGAATTTATTCGTCCCCCATTTGCAGCACCGCCAAAAATGCCTCTTGCGGCAATTCCACGCGCCCCACTTGTTTCATCCGTTTTTTTCCTTCTTTCTGCTTTTCGAGCAGCTTCCGTTTGCGGGAGATGTCGCCGCCGTAACATTTGGCGAGAACGTTTTTCCGCATGGCGGAGACGGTTGTTCGCGCGATCACTTTGCTGCCGATCGCCGCCTGGATCGCTACTTCGAACATCTGACGCGGAATGAGCTCTTTCAGTTTGGTGCAGAGCTTTTTTCCCATCTCGAACGCTTTGTCCGCATGGACGATCGTGGAGAGGGCATCCACCTGCTCGCCGTTGAGCAGAATGTCCAGCTTCACGAGATGCGACTCGCGGTAATCGAGATATTCGTAATCGAGCGATGCGTAACCGCGCGTCATCGACTTCAGCTTGTCGTAAAAATCGAAAATGATCTCCGACAGCGGAAACTCGTACGACACATCGGCGCGGGTCGGATCGAGATAGCTCGTGTTTTTCCAGATGCCGCGCCGTTCGGTGGCGAGTTTCATGATGTTGCCGATATATTCGGTCGGCGTAATGATCTGCGCTTTGATAAACGGTTCTTCCACCCGTTCGATTTTGGAGGGATCGGGCATGTCCGCCGGATTATCCACCGTCACCATCTCGCCGTTGGAGAGCAGCACGCGGAACTCCACGTTCGGCACGGTGGTGATCAAACTCTGATCGAACTCCCGCTCGAGCCGCTCCTGAATGATTTCCATGTGGAGCAGTCCGAGAAATCCGCAGCGGAATCCGAATCCCAGCGCGCCGGAGGATTCCGGCACGTACACGAGCGACGAATCGTTCAGCGATAACTTGTCCAGCGATTCGCGCAGTTCCGCAAAATCATCCGCATTCGTCGGATACAATCCGCTGAAGACCATCGGTTTCACTTCTTTGTAACCGGCAAGCGCTTCGGTGGCGCCGTGATACTGCGTGGTGATCGTGTCCCCGACTTTCGTGTCCCGCACGTTC
Organism: uncultured Chitinophagaceae bacterium; assembly: GCA_964603685.1. Lineage (GTDB taxonomy): Bacteria > Bacteroidota > Ignavibacteria > UBA10030 > UBA8401 > UBA8401. Next base: position 36,885 of record CAZRWF010000019.1, on the reverse strand, counting down.
TTCAGACCGGCAATCACGTATCCCACATTCCCTGCCGCCAGTTCTTTTGTGCGGCTTTTGTTCATGTAGAGCACGCCGCACTCTTCCACTTCCGCCACGTTGCCGTTATTGATGAATCGGATTTTCTCTTTTTCCTTCAACACGCCGTCCATCACGCGGATGTACGCAACCGCTCCCCGATACGCGTCGAACTTGGAATCGAAGATCAATGCGCGCAGCGGTTTTTCCGGATCCCCTTTCGGCGCCGGCAGCCGGTGGACGACCGCTTCGAGAATATCCTCGATGCCGATCCCCGCTTTGGCGCTCGCCCGGATGATCTCGTCATCCTTACAACCGAGCAATCCCACCACTTCATCCCGCACCGTATCCATCATCGTGGATGCCGACGGCAGGTCGATTTTATTCATGACCGGAATGATCTCCAGTCCCGCATCGATCGCCATGTACAAATTGCTGATCGTCTGCGCTTCTACTCCTTGAGACGCATCCACCACCAGAATTGCTCCCTCACAGGCGGCCAGCGACCGGGACACTTCGTAGGTAAAGTCCACATGCCCCGGCGTATCAATCAGATTGAGCGTATACGTTTCGCCGTTTTTGGCCTTGTACTCCATTTGGATGGCATGGAGTTTAATGGTGATGCCCCGTTCCTGTTCCAGGTCCATGTCGTCCAGCACCTGATTCGTTACCAGGTCCCGCTTGGTGATCCGTCCGGTAAACTCCAGCAGCCGGTCGGCCAGGGTCGATTTGCCGTGGTCAATATGGGCGATAATGCAAAAATTGCGAATATGCTTCATGGAAAACTGGGATAGTCGTTACGTCGTTGAGTATGTGAGATTGTAAGTATGTGAGTCGCAAAAGTCAGTACGAAGAGAGGAGAATGCTGAATTTCTCAACTACTCAACGACTCCCATGCTCCACCCATACGTCAACTCCACCACTCCACCAAACAAAAATCCCCGCCGAAATACTTCAGGACGGCAGGGGTCAATGATAAAATACTAATAATAGAAGGGAAGTGCAAGGAGGGGTATCGGAACAAAACTGCTCGTTCATTCGGTTTTTATATCATTGTTTTCTGATTATCTTTTCGTATTCGGGGTTGTGCGGTCGAAACTCTCTCACGGTTTTTACGGTCAAAGAAACTAAAAACAATGAAATATTCTTTCGCGCTTTTCACTCTTCTGATTTCGTTCACTCCTATCCTGTTCCCCCAAACGATCACCCGTCTTCCGAACGGCGCTCCGTCCACCGACTACTGGCAGCAGCGGGCCGATTATTCCCTTGCCGCCGTATTGGATCCGGAGAAAAATTTATTGTCCGGAAAAGGGACCGTCACCTACTATAACAATTCCCCCGACACGCTGACGACGATTGTGTGGCATCTCTATCAAAATATTTTCCGGAAGGATTCTTCCCCGCGGAAGAACAACGAACAATCGCTTCGCGCGTCGACCGTGTCGGACGGGATCACGGTCTCTGCCCTCGCCATCGGCGGTGTGTCCGTCTCTCCGTCCGTGGACGAGACGCTCATGGAGACCCTCCTTCCGCAGCCGCTGCTTCCGAAAACGTCCGTGACAATCACGATGGAATGGTCGTACGATATTCCGAACGATCCGGATCTGCGGACGGGGCGGGACGGGGATGATTTCGGGATCTGTCAATGGTATCCGCAGATCGCCGTGTATGATGACTTGCGCGGTTGGAACAGAACGCCGTATCTCGGCATTGCGGAATTTTACACGGAATTCGGCGATTGGAATGTGGAGATCACCCTGCCGAAACATTTTATCGTCGCTTCCACCGGTACGCTGCTGAATCCGGCGGATGTGTTGACGCCGGAGCAGCTCGCGCGATTTTCCTCCCTCTCCCGCGACTCCACCACCCGCATCATCCGTCCCGACGAGATCTCCCGCACCGCCGACACGTCGGCCGCGGCGGTGTGGAAATTTTCCGCTGCGAACGTACGGGATTTCGCCTTCGCCGCCTCTCCGGATTTTGTGTGGGACGGAACGGTGACGAACGCCGGAACAAAAATTTATGCATTCTACAAAGCGGAAGATTACCGCGTTTCGCAATCACCGGTGATCGACAATGCGACCAATTGGGATTTCGGCGCGGAAATGGCGAAACGATCCATCGAATATTTTTCCGCGTTGTACGGCGAATATGTCTACCCGCAGGCAACCGTTGTCTCCGGTCCCGTGCTCGGCATGGAATATCCGATGATGGTCTTCATCGAAAACGGCGATGCGTTGAGCAATCTGATGAACTTCACCATCGCGCATGAACTGGCGCATCAATGGTATCCCATGATGATCGGCAGCGATGAAACGCGGCATCCGTTTATGGATGAGGGATTCGCGACGTACATCACGTCAAAATTATTGGACAAGGAATTTCCCGTGCACGCGTACATCAACGCCGATTTTGCGCGGGAATATTCGTGGATGAATCTTCCGGACAACAACAACCGGCTGATGGAACAGCGGCTGTATCTGATGGAAGCGCGGGAGAACAAAGGATCGGCCCTGATGTCCCATTCCTACGACATCCCTTCCGCCGACTACGGCACGATGGCGTATGCAAAACCGGGGACGGTGCTGGTGATGCTGGAAGATGTGCTCGGCACCGAAACGTTCACGGAAGCGATGCGCGAATATTACCGGCGGTGGAGATACAAACATCCCTCCGCGGAAGATTTTTTCCGCACCATGGAAGATGTTGCCGGCCGGGACCTGGACTGGTTTTGGAATCCGTGGTTTTATCAAACTTGGAAACTGGATATCGCCGTCGACGGCGTGAAGAATGAAGAATCGAACGGGATCCGGCGGACCGTTATCGCATTGCACAATCGCGAACAGGCGAAGATGCCCGCCACGCTCCGGTTGACGCTGGCAAACGGCGAAACGAGAGACCGGCGTTTTTCGGAGACGGTCTGGAGCAAAGGACAACACGCGGAGATCGTCGTCGATTCACTTCCAGCCGCAGTCACCCGCGTCGTCGTCGATCCGGAGAATAAGCTGGCCGATGTCGACCGGATGAACAATTTTTCTTCCCTGCCGCCGGTGGTGTTCGATTACGGCTTTAACATTATGAACAATTTGTTTTATCCGTTGGATGCGTACCGGATTAACGCCGCACCGGCGCTCAATTTTAATCTGCGGGACGGCGTGGAGATCGGCACCACCCTTTCCGGTAACTCCATGGGAACGGACAACAATCTTTCGCTCCAAACAAAATATGGAACACGGAGCGGCGTACCGGACCTCGAGATCGCTTATTCCACCCCGCTCCGGATGTGGGATCCCCAGCTGACCACCGCGGCCCGGATCTTCCGGTGGGACGGATTTAGCGGATGGGAGTGGGAGATCGAAAAGACATTCGATCTCCGGAAGTCCCTTGCCCGCAGTTACCGGCGGACATTCGTCATCAGTACAAGCATTCTCTCCATCCGCGTAAACGATGTGCGGTATCTCGGCGATCCGGCGGAATGGAACACCGCCGGTGTGCTCGATGCCGGATTCATCGATTTGAAATATTTCGAAAATTTTTCGTGGGGAAAAATTTCCGTCCGTCTTGCCGACGAGTTCGGCACACCGACGTCCGCCTTCAGTTATTCCAAACTGACGTCGGAAATGATCGTGGGTCATTCGCTTTTCGGAATGTCGATGAACTGGCGGGTCTTCGGCGGCACGTCGACGGGAGCGGTGCCGGTGCAGACCGCCCATTCGTTGACGCAGGCATCGCCGCTGGAACGGTTCGGGAGCTGGTTTTTCCGGACCCCCGTTGCCGGCCGGGAATTCCGGGGTCACTTTACCAAATCCGGGGGCGGAAATCTTTTTCTCGAACGGGACACCGTTGCGGCAAACGTGGCGGCGCTGAACGTTTCCCTGTCGCAGGGGCCGCTGGTGATCTTTGCGGATGCCGGAACGATGTGGGATTCCACTCAAACCCGGTTCAAACAATTTTTTTATGATGCGGGACTCGGGCTGCAAATCAGCATTCCGGGAATTTCCCTCCCCGCCTACAGCACCGGTCCGATCGGATTCGGCCTTTATTTCCCCGTTTTCGTTCGCGATCCCGCTCGTCCGAACGACACGGAATTTGCGTACCGGTGGCGGATCGTTTTGGGCGTCCGGCTCTAATGGGCATCAATTGACGTTGAACAGGAACCCCGACATCGGTTTCGGGGTTTTCTTTTTGCGATCACTCCACAATATCCCCCGTTCGCAATCGTCTAATATCGTGAGCATTTCAGACAAACAACCGAAAGAACACGTGGTCTCGTCGATCGCCCTCGAAAAACAGCCCGACAGCCGTATCGCCGCGGAACAGACATTTCGCGCGGAGAGAAAACGTCTGTTCGACTTTATCCGCCGCCGTGTCCGCACCGAGGAGGATGCCGAGGATATTCTTTCGGACGTTTTTTACCAGCTTCTCTCCAGCACCAGCGTCGCCGAACCGATCGAGAAGATGACCTCGTGGCTTTTCACCGTCGCCCGGAACAAAGTAATCGACTGGTACCGGAAAAAACGTCCCGATTCCCTCCCCCGCGATCTCGATGACCCTTCGCTGCCGCTGAATCTGGAAGACATCCTTTTCGATCCGACGCAGAATCCCGACCGGGTATACGAACGGTCGCTGGTGTGGACGGAACTGGCGGAAGCGTTGGACGAACTGCCGGAAGAACAGAAACAGGTGTTTGTGATGCACGAGCTGGAAGGGAAAAGTTTTAAGGAGATTGCGCACATCACCGGTGAGCCGCAGAACACGCTCCTCTCGCGGAAACGATATGCGGTGCTGTACCTGCGGGAAAAATTGCAGGAGTTATACGACGAATTTGAATTCAACAGATAATCCGGCCGGCCGCTGCGCCGTCCAACGACACTTCAAGGAGAAACAATCATGAAATACTGGTGGATCGGAAAGATCCTTAAATTGCTGGCGTTCGTCCTCGCCATGATCGCCCTGTTCGGCTTCGCCGTGATGCAGCTGTGGAATTGGCTGATCCCGGAAATTTTTCACGGACCGACCGTCACCTACTGGCAGGCAATGGGGTTGCTGCTGTTGTCCCACATTCTCGTCCGGGGCTGGCACGGTCACTCCATCGGGGGCTGGAAATCGCACCGGTGGAAACAAAAGATGGAAGAAAAACTTGCCGCCATGACCCCCGAAGAACGGGAAAAATTCAAAGAAGAATGGCGCCGGCGCTGCGGATATTATCCCGGCGATGAGAAAAAAGAACGTGAGTAGTGGGGTGCGGGTTGCGGGTTGTAGGATACAGGATACACGATGCAAGATGCAGGATTCAGGGTTAAGGAAGGGGGGCTCACGTTGAAGAATGCTGGATGTGGGGTCCTCGTTTGGGGAATAAAAAAATAGAATTTTAGATTCCGGATTTGGAATTTATCGCACAACGCATGTGTTGTGAAGAGCGGACCAACGATTGTGAAGAAAAAATCTATGAGTGAAACAACCATGTATCTCATCTGGATGGGGATCGTCCTCTCCGTGTATGCCGTCGGGATTTCCTATCTCGGATGGCGGCTGATCGTCCCCTTCCGGCTGGCGGCGCCGTATAAACAACTGGCGTGGGGCGGATTGATTTTGATGTTCATGATCCCCTTCAGTTCGTTCATCCTCGTCCGCGTGGCGGAAAAGTGGAGCGATGCGCTCTCCTGGGTCGGGTATGTGTCGCTCGGATTCCTTTCGTTCGTCTTCGTCGCCCTCTTCTTCCGCGACATCTCGTTGGTGGCCGGCATGCTTGTCCAAAAAGTGTATACGCTGTTCACCTCTTCGCCGGAGTTTGTCGATGCCTCCAAACGGGAATTTCTGGTGCAGACGACGAACATCGGCGTACTCGGTGTGGCCGGATCGCTGACCGCATACGGCGTGTACGAAGCACGGAAAAAACCGGGGATTGTCTCGATCGATATCCCCATCGCCACGCTGCCGAACGCCTTCGACGGATTCCGGATCGTGCAGATCAGCGACATTCATGCCGGGTTGACGATCAAGCGGGATTTTATCGAAACAGTCGCGGATGAAATCAAAAAAATAGCGCCCGATATGATCGCCTTCACCGGCGACTTGGTGGACGGATCGGTACCGCATCTCAAGAACGATGTCGCTCCGTTCGCCGCTCTTTCGGCGCCGTTCGGAAAGTTTTTCGTCACCGGCAATCACGAATATTATTCCGGCGTTGACGCCTGGGTGGAACATGCGCGGGAAATCGGCTTCGATGTGTTGAACAACGAACACCGTATTGTATCCAAAGAGGGAGCCTCGATCGTCGTTGCCGGTGTGACCGATTATACCGGCGGCGGATTTTCCGCGGCGCACAAATCCGATCCCAAAAAAGCATTGGAAGGGGCTCCCGCCGGAACGGCAAAAATTCTCCTCGCACACCAACCGCGGACACTCTTCCATACCGACGGACTCGATCTCGATCTGGTGCTGATGGGACATACACACGGCGGTCAATTTTTTCCGTGGAATCTCGTTGCCACGATCGGACAACCGTTTATCAAAGGATTGAACAAATTCGGCGAGAAGACCTGGGCGTATGTAAGCAAAGGGACCGGATATTGGGGTCCGCCGGTGCGGGTCGGTGCACGGTCGGAGATTACGGTGTTGACATTAAAAAAACAGCATGCATAGGCGACGAAACGATCTGTTGGGGAATATCAATTAAAAAAAATCAAACAAAATTTTATTTTCTTTCCCGATGTCGGATTGAAATGTGTGTATCATTGAGCGGCTGATATATGTTGATGATCTAGCAATTCCTGCTTTGTGAACTGCTCTCCTAAAGACCTGTTGTAGACTTCTCGCTGAATATTCCTTGCCGAATTGTCCCCAAAAAAAATCGATTTCTTTATTAAGAATATGGTTGAACAGAAGCCGTACGGCGGCCCGTGCTTGTTTCTCGGATGAATAAAAAAACTCTCCTCCCGATGTTCATCCACAAAATAGTTCGACAACGCGTTCGAGGTAATGGTGTGGTATTTAATGCAGGATATGCGCTATATTGCATAAATATTGATTCTTGTGGAAAGTGTAACAGACAACTGTCACAACAAAACAACAATGAAAAATATACTGTTTGACTTTATTTCACAATACGTTTCTCTGACAGAAGACGAGAAGAACGCACTACTGTCGTTAGACCTGTTTCACTCGGTAAAAAAAGGGACTGTTTTACTCAAAGAAGGGCAGAAATCACACGAAAGCTATTTTGTTTTAAAGGGTTGTATTCGCACGTATTACATCATCGACGGGGAAGAAAAAACAACCGCTTTCTACACCGAACTTGACGCCTTCACACCTCATTGTGTTATCAATAAAGCTCCTTCGGAATATTTCATAAGTTGTGTTGAAGACTCTATTCTGACAATTTCAAATTCTGATATGGAAAAAGAAATCAACAGCAAATTTCCAAAGTTCGAAAGTATGTGCAGAAAATTGTCGGAAGAATTGTTAGCCAAACAACGAATAGACTTTGACCAATTTAAGACCTCTTCACCCGAACAACGATACCTTAATTTGTTACAAAAAAGACCGGACCTCATTCAGCGTGTTCCGCAACACCAGTTAGCGAGTTATTTAGGCATCAAACCACAATCACTAAGCAGGCTCAGAGCCAGAGTTCTTGGAAAAAAGAAGTAAAACGTATTTCTTCACTTAAGTGTACGAGGTATTGCATCTCGCCAATGTATATTTGCAATATCTTTTAACATACGTAAGGAAAGAAATGCAAAAGAAAATTGTTTTCATTGGCGTTGTCTTCCTCTTGGCAGGCAGTGTACAGGTGAGTGCACAATATGCTGACACCGACAGCTCGTACAAAAAATTTTTTGTTGGGAGTACATTTTTGATGTTGGGAAACTTCATTCCCGATGATCCCAATCCACCGGATTTTATACAATTTAATCTTGGATATAGGATAACGCCGAACGATGTTGTTTTCTTAGAATTTAAAACATCAAAGTTTAATTGGCCATTAGGTATGCCGTGGGAGGAAATCGTTGACGAACAGCGAGCGCAATACAACTTTCCCGGATATGTACGTCAATATGTGCTTGGAGTGGCCTACAATCGTTTTTGGTGGAAGGGATTATTTACAGGCGTTCATGCAATGAATGCTTTTCAAACATATCGAAACGAGAATAACACAAAGATTACCAACGGATACACATTATTTATGACCTACCGTTTGGGATACCAGATCAACTTTTTTGAAAATCGTTTCTTTTTTGAACCATCCATTGGGTTGACTCATTGGCCGGTAAAAACTCATACACCTGAATCTTTTAAATTAAAGGAAAATAAATGGCCGAACTACTTTGGTTATGAGCCCGGACTTCATTTTGGGTATAATTTTTAAAACGACAATAATTCATAGGGTAGTTTAAAAAAAAGTAATGTTTTTCCGTCAACGAAAGTGCCACCGCATGAAGCGGTGGCACTTTCGTTTCCGACATCAAAGATCAGGCAGGCGAAGAGCAAACATTCCCAAAAATAATGTATTTCTTAACTTAAGTGTACGAGGTATTGCCACCCGCGAATGTATATTTGCAGTATCTTTTAACATCCAAAAGGAAAGAAATGCAAAAGAAAATTGTATTCATTGGCGTTGTCTTCGTGTTGGCAAGTACGCTCCGCCTCAATGCACAATATGCGAACACAGACAGTACGGTCAAGCGGTGGTTCGTTGGCAGCTCTCTGTTTGTCTTGGTTGGTAATTTTTCCACCGTAAATCCTCCCCACTTCGCCCAACTCAATATTGGCTATCGGATAACAGGAAAAGATGTCATTACGGTAGAACCAAAAACATGGAAATATTCTTGGCCGAACGGTATTCACCCATTTTTAAACACATCATACGGAAAGCCGGAAGAAGAATTTCCGGGGTATATTCGTGAGTACGGCCTATCAGTGGCGTACCAACGATTTTGGGAGAATGGTGTCTATGCCGAACTGAATGTCATGCCGACATGGCAAATTTTTGTGAACAAAAAGCGCGAAACTATTGACAACGGATTTCAGATTTTTAATACCTACCGTGTTGGTTATCATGTCAAACTTTTTAACGACAGATTTTTTATTCAACCATCCGTGGCAATTACCCACCGTGCGTATCACACACAAATGCCCGATGGATTTAAACAGTTGGATGATAAATGGTCTAAATTCATCTTCGGTGAGCCGGGATTTCATTTCGGGTTTAATTTTGAATAACGGAAAGAAACTCTTCCGTGGTAAGTGTCGATTGGCGCCGGCACACAGCAGGAAATTACGGTGCTGACTTTGAGAACTGCGTAATCCCAATACAACGCGAAAAACAAAAACGACGGAGCAA
>CAZRWF010000019.1:2907-27421 GCA_964603685.1 uncultured Chitinophagaceae bacterium | reverse complement strand
ACGGGAATAATACAGTGTATCGAAGTCCACTGGTCACACTCTTTCTCAGCAAAGAGGACCCCTTGTCCGAACGGTCCGGATGAGAACCGGTATTTCGTCTACTGACACATTTCATACAAACTATTATGACACATACTCTTCATATAAACAGACTATGGGTATCGTTAGGGATACCTGTGCTGATCATGATGTTTTTGTTGTTACTGGCGAAGTCCGCTGTTTTTGACAATAACATTTCGATCGGTTCTTTTGCAATCACTTTTGATTTATTGATTACCATTCCGTTGGTCTATTTTCTCCTCATCCGAAAGGGAAATATTCCGGTAACCACTGTTGCCCCGGTCTTCATCGCCGGGCTGATAGCAGGGACATATATCCTTCCGGTCGAACAGCAACAATACCTTCGCCTTTTTAAGATCTGGGCGCTGCCCGTCGTTGAGCTGCTGGTACTTTTTTATATTATACACAACGTCCGACGTTCGATTCGGGCGTTCCATCGAAAAAAAGGAATCCATTCTGACTTTTTCACAATCGTGAAAGAAATCTGTTCTGAATTGGTTCCACAAAAACTCGTCCCGTTTTTCGCCACCGAAATTGCGGTTCTCTATTACGGATTTTTACATTGGGGTGAGAAATCTCCGAGACCAAACGAATTCACCTATCACAAAACAAGCGGCACCACTTCTTTGATCGGCGCATTTATCTTCATCGTGTTATTCGAAACCATTGCGCTGCATCTTCTGCTGGCACAATGGAGTAATGGAGCGGCGTGGATACTCACGGCTTTCAGTACGTATACGGCTGTTCAACTATTCGGAATTCTTAAATCGTTTTCACAACGACCGATGGTGATTCAAAATAACACCGTTTTGATACGATATGGAATTTTGGCAGAAACCGAAATTATGATTCACGATATTGAGGAGGTAAAAATAACTTCGAATGGCGGCACATCGGATGAAAGGATTAAAAAATTATCCCCGTTTGGAGAATTAGAACACCATAACGTCATCATTCGATTAAAACACGAGTATGTGTTGTCGGGGTTTTATGGCATGAGAAAAACATTTACGCATGTAGCTTTATTTGTGGACAAAAAAGAAGAATTCAAAAATACGATTGAACATTATTTACAGGAAAATGTATCGACGGCGGGGAATTTCACGTTTAACAACCCGCTGCCATCGGCTTGATGGGATGATTGTTGCAGGGATTCCGTAAAACATCGGAAAGGGATTCTCTGCCAATATTTTTATTACTCAAAATCGAAGATAGCAGAACAGCTCGGTGATACAAACGCATCGTATATTGTAGAAAAAACTTAATACTCTACTCTGCCTCTTGTCAAAGAGACGGTGTGAATCGGCGTCATAGTGTTCAAAAACTTCCGGAATCCATGCTCGAAAACCGTAACACCGCATATACCAATCGTGGAGCAATAATGAAAACTTCCTTCTCCCGTCTCCTCCTTCTTTCACTCTTGTTTTATCTGCCGGAAGTGATCGCACACCCCGGCTCCGGCATCGTGGCGGACCGGCAAGGGAATATTTACTTCGTCGATACGGGATCCGGCGTGTGGAAAATCGACCGTGCCGGAAAGCTGTCCCGGCTCCCGGGTCCCGCGTATCACTGGATGGCAATCGATCTCGACGGTCGGTTGGCCAACGCGACGCTGCCGTACTTTTCTGAGGGAGACGCGATGGTCGTCCGTGTTGGCAGCAATCCGACACTTCTGCTTTCCAGTGATTATCCGCTCGCCGCCGGACCGGACGGCAGCATATACTATCCCTGGCATCAATCCGGCGACAACGTGAAGATCTTCCGTCTTTCTCCCTCGGGCACCTCCTCCGTCGTGACGACGCTTCCGCCGTTACGATCACAAACCTCCGTCATCCGTTGGCGAAACGGCATCACCGTCTCCGCCGACGGCTCCGTGTATTATACCGAAGACAAAGCCGTTCGTATGGTGACTCCCGGCGGTGTTTTGAAAACCGTGATCGACAACTTCCACCACACCGGCTGCGGCACCGTCGCCGGCCTTGATGCAGAATTCGGCCCGCACTATCGGGGCCTGGCCGTCGATTCGACGGGGAATGTCTACGTTGCTGCCACCGGCTGCCGCTCCGTCGTGAAGATTACACCGGATAAAAAAGTGACGACGGTGTTACAGGCGTCCTATCCTTGGTCGCCGACCGGCGTCACTGTCTCCGGCACCGACCTGTTCGTGCTGGAATACCTTCACACTGCCGGGGAGAACAGAGTGGAATGGATCCCCCGGGTGAGAAAAATTTCATCCGACGGGACCGTAACCACCGTCGCGGCCATCGACCGGCGATAAATCATTTCATGATCGAAAACAACGTACTGGCAGGATTAAACCATCTTGAGCAATGTGCAAGGAGGGACTATTGTTTTGGACTAATCAGTATGGTGTCAGAACGAACGTCTCAGCGATTCGCAAAGCCGGTCAAAAAATACATCATCGCCAGCGCGGCGAGTTTTGCGGTCCGCCCGTCCACATCAAACTTCGGATTCATCTCCACGATGTCGATGATCTTCGTCTTGCGGCGTTTCCCCGCAAATAAGGCAGCGGTGAGGAATTCTTCCGTGGTGAGTCCCGTCGGCAGCGGCGCGCTGACGCCCGGTGCATCGGTGCCGTTCACGGCGTCGAGGTCAAAACTGATATAGAGGGAATCGACCGAGGAGGTGGCGAGTTCGTAGGCAAGATCGAGCGTTTTGGCCACCCCGTCTGTCCGCAGGTCACGCAGGGAGAAGACCGTCGCCCCCCGTTCCACCAGCTCGGAATAATGGTCACGGGCATTGGCGAAGGATTGGGTCCCCACTTCGACGAAATTCATGGCGTTCAGCGCCGATCCGGGATGGTCCAGCATCTGCCGGAAGGAGGTGCCGCTGTTCCGTTTCGGCGACGGTTTCCGGTAGTCCAAATGGGCATCAATGTTGATCACACCGACATTCTTCTTGTCCCGAGAAAACCCGAGGAAATTCGCAAATGCGATGTCGTGCCCTCCTCCGAGCACGATCGGCACGATATCGGCGGTCACCAGTGCGTGGACGATCTCTGCGGTGATGTCGTGCGTCTCTTCCAGTGTTTTTCCCGGTTTCACATTCCCGAAATCGAACACCGGCACACTGTCCGGAGACGATTCTTTCCCGATGACGAACCCGGTCCGCTTGTAGAACTCCTTCCGGATGGCGTCGGGCCCCTCTTTGGCCCCGGGGCGTCCGCCGTTCCGTTTTACGCCGTCGTCCGTCGGCACGCCGACGATTCCCACACGGATCTCCGCCGTGAAGTTCTTCTCGCCGCGCTGCACCGTCTCCCCCATCCGCGGATCGGTCGCGTCATTCCGGGAGGTGAAGAGCGTCTCATCCGGCGCCGTCAGGTATTTAAAGATTGTGCTCATGTCTGTTTAAAGTTAGGAAACTTACCGCAAGAAGCAAGCAAACATTTTGCATCTTGCTGCAAATTGCCGTAATTTCATCCGAACAAACGATACGGTCTTCCGCCGTACAACTTCCATCACCGAACGTTTTCCGCCGGACCGGCTTCACGGTATTTCGTTATGCCCAAACATGGTCGATTGATCCTGCTGACGATCGCACTCATCACGTTTCAAACGACGATCGTCAGTTTCACGTCGGTGGCGAACATCGTACCGGATGTGATGCTCATCTGGATCGTCTATCTGGCGGTGACGCAGGGACAAATCCCCGCGACGGCGTACGGCTTCGGGATCGGACTGCTGATGGATCTCGTGAGCGGACAGTTCCTCGGTCTCTCCGCCCTCTCCAAAACAATCGCCGGATTCCTTGCCGGATATTTTTATCACGAAAACAAGATCGATATCAACCGGTCGAACTATCAATTTTTGATTTTTGTCGGCGTCGCTTCGCTGGCGCACAACCTGATCTATTTTATTATCTTCACGCAGGGAAGCGATGTGAGCCTTTTCACCGCGGTCTTCCGGTTCGGACTTTTTTCGTCCCTCTACACGACCGCCGTGGCGGTGATTCCCATGTTCATTTTTGCGCGCAAACCGTCGTTGCGATAACACCAAACAGACCGTACTTCTATGATCGATGATTTCGGTTCCGCCGACCGGCGGATAGTGATGAAGGTGGTCATTGCGGCAGGGTTCGTCCTGCTCTTCGCCCGGCTGTTCCAGCTGCAATATCTCAACGCGGAACTGTACGGGAAAGAGGCAGAGGAGAATTCCATCCGGAACGTGCCAAAACTGGCGGTCCGCGGGTATGTGTACGACCGCAAAGGGAAGCTGTTGGTGGATAACCGTCCGTCATACACGGTTATGGTCACACCGGTCGATTTCGACAAACAATATCTTCCGCTCCTCTCCTCCATCCTCTCCATGCCGGAGGCGATGATCCTCGACAAGCTGAAACAGGGTCGCCGCTACAACGCGTTCATCCCCACCCGTATCAAACGGGATATCTCCTTCTCGGAGCTTTCCATGCTGGAAGAACACAAGGAAAAACTGTACGGCGTGGAAATCCAGATGGAAGCGAAGCGGTTTTATCCCGCCGGAGCGAAAGGGAGCCACCTGTTCGGATACGCGAAGGAGATCTCGGACGCACAGCTGGAGAAACAGAAAGAGGAATATCAGCCGGGCGATATCGTGGGAAGCACCGGCATCGAAGCGAAATATGAGAAGTTTCTCCGCGGCGTAAAAGGGTTTGAGTTTATCTCGCAGAATGCCAAAGGACAAATCATCGGAAATTTCGACAACGGAAAACACGACATTCCGCCGGTGGACGGGCTGGATCTGCAGCTGGCGATCGACGGCGACGTGCAGGCGCTCGCGGAATCACTCCTGACGGACAAACGGGGAGCGGTGGTGGCGATCGACCCGCGTAACGGCGGCATCATCGCGCTCGTCAGCAAACCGGACTACGACCTGTCGCTCCTCAGCGGCACCACGCCGCCCGAAGTCTGGCGCGCGCTCAACAACGACGAAGGGATCCCCCTCTATAACCGCGCCACGCTCACCCGGTATCCTCCCGGTTCCACCTTCAAAATGCTCCTCGCACTCGTCGCTCTCGAAAAGAAGATCATCGACGATCAGTGGAAGGTGGTCTGCTCCGGCGCGTACCGCTACGGCAACAAGACATTCAAATGCGAACATGTACACGGCAGCGTCGCCGTCGTGGAAGCGATCCACAAATCGTGCAACGTCTTCTTTTATCAACTGATGCTGAAGGTGGGCTTGGACGATTGGAGCGCACTCGGAAAAGAATTCGGCTTCGGGCGGCAGACGAAGGTGGATATTACGGAAGAAAATTCCGGATTGATGCCCGACCGGAACTATTACGACCGGATCCACGGCAAAGGAAAATGGACACAGGGGTATCTGATCAGTCTCGGCATCGGCCAGGGTGAGGTCGGCGTAACACCGCTGCAAATGGCGAATTATGCCGCGGTACTGGCGAACAAAGGGGATTATTTCCAGCCGCATGCGGTGAATGCCGTCGTGAACAAACGGACGAAACAAAAGGATGAAGTGAAGGTGGAACGGCGGCGGATAGAACTTTCGGACAACACATGGAACCTCGTCCGCGAAGGGATGCGGCGCGTGGTGATGGAAGCGGGAGGGACGGGACGGGCGGCAAAAATTCCCGGCATCGACGTGGCCGGCAAGACCGGCACAGCGCAGAATCCGCACGGGAAATCGCACTCCTGGTTCGTCGGATTTGCTCCGTATGACGATCCGAAAATCGCCATCTGCGTGCTGGTGGAGAATGTCGGGTACGGCGGCGCGTATGCTGCACCGATAGCCGGGCTCTGCATGGAAGAATTTTTATACGGCGAGATCATCCGGTACGGAAAGATGCCGATGCCCGCCGAACCGAATCCGCCGGATGAAGAAGAACCGGTAGCGGCCAATTAGCGGACAGACAATTTCGCATGAACTCATTTTTGAAAGAATATTTCGACCGGACCATCTTTCTCTGCGTGCTGGCGCTGGCGGGGATCGGCCTGCTGTCCATCTACAGCGCCACATTCGACGCGTACGAAGGACGGGATTTCTACCGGCAGCTGATGTGGGTCGTGGTCGGATTTTTTTCCATGATCACCATGATCCTCCTCCCGCTCCGCTGGCTGCAGAGGAACGCGATCCGCATCTTCATCGCTTCGCTGGGATTATTGATTCTGGTGCTGTTGGTCGGAAAACGGGTCTACGGATCGCAAAGCTGGCTCGGATTCGCGGGTCTCGGCATTCAACCGTCGGAATTCGTGAAGATTACCACCATGCTCGCGCTCGCATCGTTTCTCAGTCAAAGCGATGTAAAAGCGACGAACCTGAAGGACCTCGTGAAAGCGAGCGCGATCGTCGCGCTTCCGATCGGATTGATCATGCTGCAGCCCGATTTCGGCACGTCGCTGACGTACCTGGCCATGTTCATTCCGGTATTGTATTGGGCCGGCGCGTCGAAGTTTTTGATCATCATCATCATCGCTCCGGCGTTTGTCGCGGCCGCGTCGATCTTCGGCACCACCCCGTTCCTCATCGTGCTGGTGCTGCTGGGCGCGGGCCTCTATTTTCTGCGGGATGAGAACCGGTTCTTCGCCACGCTCGTGTTCGGCGCCAATGTGGTGATCGGATTCCTCGTACAAATCGTCTATGACAAGCTGCCTCTCTATCAGCAAAAGCGCATCGCCACCTTCCTCGATCCGAACAACGATCCGCTCGGCGCCGGGTACAACGTCATCCAGGCGAAAGTGGCGATCGGTTCCGGCGGCGTGTTCGGCAAAGGATTTATGCGCGGCACGCAGACACAGCTCAGTTTTATTCCGAAGCAGTGGACCGACTTCATCTTCTGCGTTCCCGGCGAAGAGTTCGGATTGATCGGCGGTGTGGTAGTACTCGGTCTTTTCGCGATCCTGCTTTTTCACGGCATCCGGCTCGCCTCGATCGCCAAGAACAAGTTCGGCAGTCTGCTCGCCATCGGCTTTACGTCGCTTTTCGCTTTCCATGTGTTCGTCAACATCGGCATGTCCGTGGGACTGATGCCGGTGATCGGTATTCCTCTGCCGTTTCTCAGTTACGGCGGATCGTCTCTTGTATCCTACATGATGATCGCCGGATTGATGATGAACGTGTACGCCAACCGGAAAGAATATTGACCATCCGGCAGCCGGCTTGACCTTCACTCTCCGATTTTCTACCTTTCGGGAAGTTCTTGTCCCCCAACTTTCGGATGTTCGTATGAATGGCGTTCGTTCACGCACCGTCGCATCGGTGTTATTCCTCTTTCTGCTTCCTCTCTCCCTCTTCGGCCATTTCCCCCATCAGGATTTGCATCAAAAGATCGAGATGACGAAAATCGTGCTGCAGCAGACGGACAACGTGGAATCACGGATCGATCTGCTGTGCGATCTCGCCGATTTTTACCTCAGCGTCAGTCCGGACAGCGGATTGATCCACGGCCGGCAGGCATTGTCCCTCTCCTACGCCAACGATTATCTGAAAGGAAAAATCAACGCGCACGACCGGCTCGGATTTTTGTATCAATCACTGGGAAAATTCGACGATGCCACCGAACATCTGGTGACCGCACTGCAATTGTCGGAATTATCGCCGGACAGTTCCAAAAAAATCGATATCCTGAACCATCTCGGTTCCATCCGATACAATCAAAACACGGAACAATCCCTCGAATATTACCTGCAAGCGCTCCGTCTCAGCGAAAAAGTGAACGACAAACGCCGTGTTGCCAGCAGCTACAACCACATCGGCACGATTTATTACCAACAAAAAAATTACGAAAAGGCGCTGGAATACAATTTACGATCGCTGGATGCTTGGAGCCGGATCGATTCCATGGCGGCGACGGGCGTGTTGAGCGACATCGGCAACATTTATCTCCGCCTGTTGGATTACAAAAGCGCGCTGGCCTACTATCAACGGGCGAACAGGATTGCCGCCAAAAACGGGGATTATCTCGGGATGGGATACACCTCCGCCAATATCGGTATCGCCTATCTCGAAATGGGCAACATGCCGGAGTCCCTCCAAAAACTGAAGGAATCCCTCGCGCACCGGCAAATGATCGATAATCAGGAAGGGATCAGCAATTCGCTCGCCATGATTGCCCGGTGGTACTACACGCAAAAGGAGTACGGCGAGGCGTATGCGTATGCAAAGAAAAATTTCGACCTCGCCCGGTCGATCGGAATCAAGCGGACCACCCTCGATGCGTATGAGATTATGGTCGATATCCTGACGGCGCAACAACGGTTTCCCGAAGCAATCCAATTCCAACGCGAATGGATCGCTTATAAGGACAGTGTGATGCTGCGCGAGAACACCGCTCAACTGGCGCGGCTGGAAGTCGTGTATGAAACGGAAAAAAAGGAGACCGAAAACGCGCTGCTGAAAGAACAAAAAGCAACCACCGAAGCGGTGCTCGGCCGGCAGATCGTTCTGACCGTCTTTGCCGCCGTGATGCTGTTGATGACCGGCGTCGGAATATTGTTGTTATACCGTTCCAACCGATCCAAACAGGCGGTCAACAAACGGCTCCAGAAACAAAACGACATCATTCGTCAGCAAAAAGAACAGCTGGAATCGCTCCACCGGGTAAAAGACAAATTGTTCTCCATTCTGACGCACGATCTCCGCGGTCCGGTCTCTTCGCTGCGGATGTTCATTTCCTATCTGCGCGATGAAGACCTGGATCAACAGATGATCAAAGAGTATACGAAACAATCCTCCGCCACGATGGACCAGATCATGTCCTTGATGGAGAACGTGTTGCTCTGGTCGAAAAATCAATGGACCGGGTTGACGGTGGAACCGACGATGATCAATCTCCACCAGATCGTCAAGGAAAAAATCCGCGTGATGGAGCCCGAAGCGGCGGCGAAGGGAATCGTGCTGCAGAACTCCATACCCGCCGCAACGCAGGCGTACGCCGATCAACAGATGATCGATCTGGTGTTCCGCAACCTCATCTCGAACGCGGTGAAATTCACCGACAACAACGGCACCGTCCGCATCCACTGCGCGGAATATGACGACTATGTGGAAGTGTCCGTTCAGGATACCGGCATCGGTTTATCCGCCGATCAACTCCGGACGATCTTCATGTTCGATGAGACGCCCCACAAAGGGACGCGGGAGAAAATAGGAACCGGTTTGGGATTGGTGTTGTGCAAGGAATTCGTGGAAAAAAACGGCGGAACAATCACCGCGGAAAGTGTGGAAGGAGCCGGCAGCGTCTTTACCTTCACGCTGCCGCGAACAAAAATCCCCGAACATCAGCGGTCGGCGGAAACGGTCTGAGCGGAAAACGTTTCACCATTCCCGCGTTTCGCCGAGCTGCAGCGCCCAAAAATCCGCCGGATCCAGCTGCCGCTGTTTCACCGTTTCGAGCAGCCGTTTCGGCGGTTCCTCCATCGGTTCGTCGGTGAGTACGAACGTTCCCCAGTGGATGCCGAGAAGTTTTTTTCCCCGCACATCCAGCAGCGTTTGCACCGCTTCGGCGGGATCCATGTGAACCGGTTTCATTAACGAACGAGGATCGTACGCGCCGATGGGGATGGCCGCAAGATCGAACGGACCGAACCGTTTCCCGACGGCGGAGAAGTGCGAACAATATCCCGAATCCCCGGCGAAATAGAACCGTTTTTTTCCCAGCACCGCCCACGAACACCACAATGTTTGATTCCGGTCGTTCAGCCACCGGCCGGAAAAATGCTGCGCCGGCGTGCACACAATTTTCACTCCCTTAAACGTCGCCCCCTCCCACCAATCCAGTTCTTCCACATTCCGGATCCCGCGTTCTTCAAACCAGTCCCGCACGCGCAGCGGAACAAAAAATTTCACTTCCGGATGAGCATCCACGATCGCTTCGATCGACGATTCGTCCAGATGATCATAATGGTTGTGCGAAATCAGCACACAGTCGATCGGAGGCAGTTTTTCCAGCGCCAGCCCCGGTTCGGAGACCCGTGCACTTCCCGTCCATTTAAAAGGACCGACGCGATCGGACCAGACCGGATCGGTCAACATCGTGATCCCGTCCATACGGACCAGAACGGTGGAATGGCCGATCCACGTAATGGAATATCCTCGTTGCTCTTTGAAAGAGGAACCGTCGTTAAATACGCGCGGGATATCGGCTTTTTTGGAGGAGGAGAACGTATCGGGAAGTTTTTTCAGAATCCACGGAGCCATTTCGGTAAACCCCGCTTCGGCAAAGTCCGGATCGGTGTTAATAAATCCGTTTTCGCCGTGATGCGGCGGAAGTCCGTTCCCGACTTGACCAACGAGGGACCCGAAGGGAGCAACCAACGAAGAAACGATCAATTTTTTAATCACCGTACGGCGGTTCATGATCCAAAGTATGAAGGAAAGTGTATCAAGAGCAAGTTGGCCGTCCTTTTTCGGACCGGCAGAGCACTACTGAACGTAAAAAACAGCAGCGGAGTTGCAACGCCACATTCCTATTGAATCCCCCCGCAATTTTTTCTATTCTAGGATAAATCGTGCATCTTTTCACCTCTTCACGGCATCCTACCCATGGCGCAAAACGTTTCCGGACCTTCCGACGCCGTTCTCATCTCCAAAGCAACAAAAGGGGATGAACGGGCGTTTTCCGCTTTGGTGCGGCGGTACGAAGAAACCGTGTGGGGTTTCGCCTTCAAATTGTGCCGGAACCGCGAAAAAGCGGAAGAGTCATTTCAGGACACGTTTATCAACGTGTATAAAAAACTCGGCCAATTCGACGCACGATCGAAATTTTCCACCTGGCTGTACTCGATCGTGGCGAACAATTGTTTGATGCACCACCGGAAGCGGAAATTGGACGGACTGATGGAGTCCTACGACGCGGCGCCCGATACGACCGATACGGCTGTTCAGCGGCAGCTCGCAGCATGGGACGACTCCCCGCTGCACCGGGTGATGGACCGGGAGTTGCGGGAAGCGATGGACAAGGCAATCGCAAAATTGCCGGCGGAGTACAGGGTAGTATTTGTTCTTCGGGACCTCGAGGAAAAAACAACGGAAGAGACGGCGGAAATATTACATCTTTCCGTTCCGGCGGTAAAATCGCGCTTACGCCGGTCGCGGATTTTTTTACGGCACCAATTACATACAATGATGAAAGCATGAAAAAAAGAACGCCGCATCTCCATACGTTGCACTGCGGAACGGTGTACGAACACCTGTGCGATCATTTGGACGCGAAGCTGGATTCGGCGTCCTGCCGCAAAATTAAAGCGCATCTGCAGGAGTGTCCGAACTGCACCGCACTGCTGGATTCGCTGAAAAAGACCGTCACTCTCTACCGCCGATATCCCGCGCCTGCACTCCCTTCCCGAACACGGAAAAAGCTGTTCGCCGTTATTCGATATTCCGCCGGGAAAAAATAACCGTGTCGTTGAATCCTTTTGCCGTTCGTTGCATCTCATAAAGAGCAATGAACAACTTTTCATCTTTTTTAGGACAATACCATGAAAAATAATATCGGAACCATCGAACGTCCCATCCGGATCGCTGCCGGGCTGTTGATCACGTCGCTCGCCTGGTGGGGACCGGCAACACCCTGGGCATATGCCGGCCTGATTTTTGTCCTTACCGGTTTTGTGCGGTATTGCCCCATCTGGCATCTCACCGGTATCAACACCAATAAAAAGATCGAAACCACCACTGTATAATCACAAGGAATGAACATGGCTGAAGTATTGACAAAAGAGACTTTTTTGAAAAAAGTATTTGACTACGAAAAACATCAGGAGTGGACCTATTCGGGAGAACTTCCTGCCGTCGTCGATTTTTGGGCTCCCTGGTGCGGACCGTGCCGGTTTTTGAGTCCGATCATCGAAGAATTGTCGGCGGAAATGAAAGGCACGGTGCAATTTTATAAAGTGAACACGGATGAAGAGCAGGAACTTGCTTCCGTGTTCGGCATCCGGTCGATCCCGTCGCTGCTGTTCATTCCCAAAGAAGGGAAACCGATGATGGCTGCCGGCGCTCTGCCGAAACCGGAACTGGTGAAAGTGATCAACGAACAATTGCTGAAAAAATCGACGGCGGCCGTTTCATGACCAAACTCCGATTTTTTTCGGCACTCGGAATGTTGTTCGCTGCGGCCGGTCCCCCGCTGATCGCTCAATCGCTGCCGGTAAATCTTACCGCCGCTCAAGCCCGCGCGTTGATGAAGGATACGAATGTGGTGGTGTTGGATGTCCGGTCGCAGGGGGAATATTTCGAAGAACGGATCGGCGACACGCCCTTGATGCCGCTGCAGTTTCTCGAACGGAGGATTGCAGATCTCCAACGATGGAAGAAGAAAAAGATTATCGTCTATTGTTATTCCGGCAATCGCAGCGAACTTGCGGTGGAAATCCTGCGGGAGTACGGATTTTCTGCGTACAATATGGAAGGGGGCATCATCCGCTGGAAGGCGGAGCGGTTTCCCGTCATCAGCGGAGGCCGACGATGACGACGGAGCAGATCATTCTGTACGGTATCGCGGGACTGTTCCTGCTGCTCACGATCCGCAAACGGTGGCGGGCCCGCGGTGTGAAGAATTACTCCGGTGCGGAAGCGAAAGAACGGATCCAGGCCGGCAGCATTCTGCTGGATGTTCGGACCCCGGCGGAACGGAACCGGCTCTCGATTCCGTCATCGCTGCACATTCCTCTGCACGAACTCGCTTCCCGGATGAACGAACTGGAACGGCATCGTGCGAAGGAGATCATCTGCTTTTGTGCCAGCGGCAACCGGAGCGTCAGCGCCGCCATTCGGTTGAAGGAGGCGGGGTTTTCCGCCGGCAACCTGCGGGGAGGAATCTCATCGTGGAATTTGTAAAACTCCGTTCGGCATGGCTGCGGCGCGCTGCCGTCGCCGCGGCAGGCGCACTGGCCGGTTACGCGTATTATTATTACATCGGCTGTGTCAACGGAACGTGTGCCATCACCAGCAATCCGTACATTTCCACCGCGTACGGAGCGGTGATCGCCCTCCTGCTGGCCGGCAATGATCCGAATAAAAAAAAGGAAGAAACTCATGGAATCAACAACAACACCAGTCAAAACATATAAAACGTTCACCTATCGCACATCGGTTGCGTGGACAGCGAATCGTCAAGGGACGCTGCGTTCCTCCGGCAAACCCGAGCTCACCGTTTCCAGTCCGCCGGAATTTAAAGGAATACCGAATGTGTGGACGCCGGAGGATCTTTTTGTCGCCGCGTTGGAGATCTGTCAAATGTCCACATTCCTCTCCTTCGGCGGACGAAAAGAGTTGCCGCTGATCTCCTACACCAGTTCGGCGGAAGGGGTGTTGGAGAACGTCGACGGAAAATACCGCTTTACAAAAATTACGGTCACACCGACCATCGTCGTCGGCGACTCCTGGACGGCCGAACAAGTGCGGCAACTCGTCCAGGCCGCCCATGACCATTGCCTGATCGGCAATTCGATGACGGCAACGGTGGTCGTCGAGCCGACCATTATTATTCAATAACCATCGAAAGTACACCGATGACGTACGGATTTTCTACCGCGGTGACAATGCCGTTTGAACAGGCGGTCCAGAGCGTTACCGACGAGTTGTCTAAAGAAGGGTTCGGCGTGTTGACGACGATCGATGTCCGGGAAACGCTCAAAAAAAAGATCGATGCCGATATTCCGCGCTATGTGATTCTCGGCGCCTGTAACCCCCACTTTGCGAATAAAGCGATCGCCGTGGAACAAGAGATCGGTCTCTTGCTCCCCTGCAATGTGATCGTGTATGAAAAAGAGGGAACGACAGTCGTTGCTCTGTTTGATCCAATGGTGATGGAAACCGTGATCGCCAACCCGCAATTGCAGCCCGTCGCCGAACAAGTGCGCGAGCGTTTGCTGCGGGTGTTTGATTCGATGAAAAGAAAATGATACTTTTACCGCAACGACCATGAGCCCATTGATTATCCGACAACTTCGTTCCGCGGACGGAACGGGGACCCTCAGTTATCTTTTGATGGACGAATCCACCCGCCGTGCGGCGGTGATCGATCCGAACGCGGATGATATCGACCGCTGGATCGGGATCATCAAAGAACACCGCGCCGTTCCGGACTTTATCATCGACACGCATACGCATGTGGACCATCGTTCCGGAGCGAATGACTTGCGCCGCGCCTTCGGCGCTACCGTGGTGATGCACGAACGGACCAAAGAAAAGTGGAAAGTGGTGGATCAAGGAGATGCGTTCGGCATCGGTGATATTCTCCGTGCCAACGCACAGACGGAGGTGGATCGGTACGTGCGGGACGGCGACACGCTGTCGCTCGGTTCCCATACGCTCACGCTCCTGCACACACCGGGACATACCGACAATCATCTCTCCGTGTTCGCGGAGGGGAATCTTTTCACCGGCGATCTGTTGTTGATCGGTCAGGCCGGACGAAGCGACCTGCCCGGCGGCGATCCCGGCGAGCAGTACGACAGTTTTGTGAAGAAGATCCTCCCCCTTCCCGATTCGACGAAGATATACCCCGGTCACGACTATGACGACAACGAATTTTCCCTTCTGGGAAATGAAAAACGGTCGAATCCGTTCCTGCAGCAGCCGTCGAAAGAAAAGTTCAAAGAGTTCGTGAAAGAATTTTTTCCTCCGGTCGCCGATGCAGCCGAAGGAGGAAAGATGATCCTTCAATGCGGCACCAAACGGGTGACGACCGCCGCAGAGTCATTCGTCAACATTTCGCCCGAACAGCTGGACGCGATGCTGCACGAATCGCCGCCGCCGTTCGTTTTGGACGTGCGTGAGCCGAAAGAGTTGTCGATGTTCGGTTTTATTCCGACGGCTGTCAACATTCCCACCCGTCACGTTTCCCAACGGTTGCAGGATCTTCCGCCGCGATCAGAAAAAATTGTTGTCGTCTGTCAAAGCGGCGGACGATCGTACGAAATCGCTCACCTGTTGGTCCAACAAGGATTCCGCTCAGTGTATAATCTGGAAAGCGGAACGATGGGTTGGATGATGAGCGGAAAGAATACGGAAAAACCGACGGTATAAGCTCCATGGCGGAAGCCGTTGTCACCGACTTCCGCCAAACAAACGGTCAGCGTCTGAATCTTTTCACGCTGACAGAAACAACGAACCACACCAAACCGACGATCCCCGCCGCAAAGATCGTATCGCCGAACACTCTCAGCCAGCGAAAGAAGTGCATCACCTCCGTCTGCAAAAATTCGGCGCTGCGTGCATACCAATATCCGTGTTCAACGGATGCCCATGTCTGCATCAATCCAACCGGCAATAAACTCAGCGTGACCATGGCAAACAACCCGATATTGATCCCCCAGAACGATCGTCGAATGAGCGTCTCTTTCCACACAACCGTTGGGTCCATCGCACGCAGGCAAAACAGGACCAGACCGATCCCCAGCATTCCATAAACACCGAACAGTGCGGCATGAGCGTGTACCGGTGTGGTATTGAGTCCTTGCATATAATACAGCGCGATCGGCGGATTGATCATAAACCCGAACAGGCCGGCGCCGACCAGATTCCAGAATGCGACGGCGATGAAAAAATAGATCGGCCAGCGGTATGTGATGATCCATGGTCTTAAGCGCGAAATTTTCAGATTTTCCATCGCTTCAAATCCGACGAACACTAAAGGAACAATCTCCAATGCGCTGAAGACCGAACCGAGAGCAAGAACCACCGTCGGCGTTCCAGAAAAATAGAGATGATGCAATGTTCCGAGGATGCCGCCGGAGAGGTAGATCGTTGCGGTCAACGCTGCTGCCTGTCCTGCCGTTTTGAGGTGGATCACTTTTAACCGCGCAAACAGAAAGGCGATGACCACCGATGCGAATACTTCAAAAAATCCTTCAACCCAGAGATGGACGACCCACCAGCGCCAATACTCCGCCACGGCGAGATTGCTGTGTTTGCCGTACATCAGCGCCGCAGCGTAAAACGATGCGATGGCTCCGCTGGAGATGAGAAACATTGTCAGAATCGGCTTTTGATCATCCTTCCGTTGCAAGGCGGGACGAATGGCGCGAAACATGAGTCCAAACCAGATCAGCAATCCCGCGAACAGGGCGATCTGGAAGAATCTTCCGAGATCGATATATTCATATCCGCTGTGCCCGAACATGAACCACAGATTGTCCGGCAGTTTGTGCATCACGCTCAACCATTGTCCGGCCATTGATCCGAGAACGACGAATAATAGCGCACCGTACAGAATGTTGACCCCGAGCCGTTGTCCTTTGGGCTCCTTTCCGCTGACAGCAGGACCGATGAATAAACCGGCTGCAAGCCACGCGGTGGCGATCCAAAATATTCCCAGCTGCGTGTGCCATGTGCGTGCAACGGAGTACGGAAGTATTTCCGCCAGCGAGATGCCATAAAAGCCGTCCCCTTCCACGCCGTAATGCGCCGTGACGATACCCGTCGCCATTTGCAGAAGCAGAAGGCCCAGCACGGTCCAAAAATATTTCAGCGTCGCCCGTTGTGACGGTGTGGCAACGGCGTCCAGAAGGGGATCCGAGGCAGGAACATCCGTGAGCGGGTCGTCGTGCTTCTGAGATGCACGGAACCATGCCATTGCACCGATTCCCGCCAGCAGC
Source organism: uncultured Chitinophagaceae bacterium (assembly GCA_964603685.1). Taxonomy (GTDB): domain Bacteria; phylum Bacteroidota; class Ignavibacteria; order UBA10030; family UBA8401; genus UBA8401. Next base: position 10,803 of record CAZRWF010000019.1, on the reverse strand, counting down.
ATGATGATGCTCACTCCGGTCCATACCACGGCATCCCCCGTGGGTGTATTTCCGATCAGAGGTTCGTGCGGCCAATTGCTTGTATATGTGATTTCTTCGCCGGGACGGTTCGTGGATGCCGACCACGCGGACCAAAAGATGAAAGCAGCAAACTGTCTCATCTTTTCCTCGTTCGCAATGGAATTTTGATGTATTGCATAGTCTTTGTTGCCGGAGATGAAGACATCCGAATAATGCCGCAGGTTCGCTTCGAATGCGCGTGCGCGGACCGGTTCGATGACGATGGTATTCGTTTCCGGGTCGTACGTGTTCCGGCGGATCAATTGTTGCAGCCGTGCCTGCAATTGCGCTTGAGGTTCCACGGTGAGGGCATTATACTCCAAACCAAATTCCGACTGCGACCATTCGTTCAGAATATACATCAACTCCCGATGAAGCCAGTCGGCGGACCAGTCGGGAGCGATATAACTGCCGTGGCCCCACACCGAACCGACTTCCATTCCACCCATGGCCTGCCACACATTCTGCCCGGTGGCGATGTCGTTCGATGGTATCACGATGATCCCTTCCGTTGTCACCACACGGTCGGCAATCGGCGGCGCCATCTGATAGATCCGCGAACCGACCCATCCGAGCACAACGAAAGAGATCGAAATGACCGCGGCAAATCCAATCCAATATTTTTTCATGTGTAGTACTCCTTATTGTTGTGCAGCGGACAATTTTAATTCCAGCGCTTTCGCCATCGGGAAAAGGATATTGTTCTCGAGATGAACGTGCTGATGCAAATCACGTTCGAAATCCTGCAATTCCTGATACGTCACACGGAATGTGGTACATCCGTCCGCCGGCGGCGTATATCCGTTGCTCAACGATCGGATGGAATACAATTCGTCTCCCGCCCGTTCGTGTTCTGCTTCCATCATCCGAATCGGATTGTCCACCGAGCCGAACGGCGCCGGCGGCGGTGCAATCCCCTTTTTTGTCGTCCGGTACATTGCGATGATATACGGAAACAATATTTCTTCTTCTTTTTTCATATGCTGTTGCAGCTCCAGCGCCACCGCTTCAAAATGTTCGGCGATGCGGATCACTTCGGGATGATTTGTCCCGTGGACGGCGGCGATCTTTTTGGTGTGGACGGTAAGGACCGGGAGCATTTTTCTCACATACGAATGGTGATTGCGTATGATGTAGTCGATCAAAAAATCCGGCTCCCATTCGGCGAATCGCGGAGCATCCATGCCGGAGCGCTGGTTTAAATCCTGCAATTCCTTCAGTACGCGATCAGGATCGATCCCCTTTTCTTTACAGGCAGCGTCGATCGTGATTCCTCCGCGGCAGCAAAAATCAAGCGAAAAATGTTCAAATACTGCCGCCGCCGCAAAATCTTCGGTGACAATCTCTTTTAATGTCTTGTGTTGTACGAGTTCCGTATTCATACTCATCTCCGTGTGGATAGTGGTGGTCTGTGGGTATAATGTACTTCCTTCCACCATTGCGGAGTTTATGACATACGTCATAACGATGACATTTTTTCCGGGAAGGGAGCGAGCGGAAAGAAGTTAGCGGACGATGATTTTACCGTCGTCGTCGATCCGCAATTGATGCTGCTGTTCGAGAGATTTGATGGAGCGGATCACCGTTTCAACGCGCAATCCGGCCATGTCGGCCAATTGTTGGCGTGTCAGAGAGATTTTCACCGGATCCGACGAGGTTCCGCGCGCTTGCAGCGCGAGATAGTGCAGCAGAGTCATGAGCCGGTGTTCCGCCTCTTCGATGGCGAGTTCGGAGAGCATGGTGGACTTGTAGACAAGACGGGCACACAGGGCTTGCAACAGAGAAAGTTGTATATCAAAATTCTCCCGCAGCAGCAGTAAAAAATTTTCGCGGCGGATTTTCCATATTTCGGATGGTTCGGTGGCGATGGCAGAGGCGGGATATTTTCCGTGAGAAAAAAACGGAGGTTCGCCGAAACTTTGTGCCTCAGTGAAATATCCCTGCACAAATTCCCGCCCGTCGTCGCTGTAGTTGCACATTTTGATTTTTCCCGATTTTACGATATAAAAGGAAGATGCTTCATCTCCTTGTTGGAAGATCATCTCCCCTTTTCGCAGCGGAACGGCGACGGCGTGATATCGACGGAGTATTTCGGTGCTGATCATTATCACAGTATAAGAGTATTAACCAAAATTAACAAAACGTGTCCCTGTGCGAGGAGCGATGATCGTCCCGTCGGGATTTCATATAACGACCATAGAGTTTTTGATTGACTTCCCCTCCCCTTTTTTGTATTTTTGTAGTCCAAAATTGAAACAATGCTCTCTCGTTAACAGGAAGGAATGAAACAATGTACGCAGTCGTAGAAATCGCAGGCCAGCAATACCGGGTGAACCCGTCGGAAAAGTTGTATGTGCCGAAGTTGGACAGTGCCGTGGACAGCACGGTGAAATTCGACAAAGTGTTGCTTCGTGCCGATGACAAAAAAGTCACGGTCGGCAATCCGGTCGTCAAAGGGGCCGTCGTGGAAGCAAAAGTGCTCGCCCACAGCAAAGATGATAAAGTGATCGTGTTCAAGAAAAAACGGCGCAAAGGATATCGCGTGAAACGGGGACACCGTCAGCAGTACACTCAAATCGAAATTACGTCCATCAATTAAGTCTGTAAGGAGCTCGAACCATGGCACATAAAAAAGGAGCCGGAAGTACCAAGAACGGACGCGATAGCAACGCGCAGCGCCTTGGGGTGAAACGTTTCGGCGGAGAACTGGTGAACGCGGGAGAAATCCTCGTGCGCCAGCGCGGCACCAAATTCCATCCGGGTGACAATGTCGGCCGCGGCGGCGATGATACGCTGTTTGCGCTGAAAACCGGACGGGTGAAATTCCATATGATCAGCAAGACGCGCCAGGCGGTCTCCATCATCGCTCAATAAGAGCCCCCGGCACACACCGTTGGTCCACCGAAGCGTCCGTTTCCCCGGACGCTTTTTTTTTGAACGGATTCTTAATGAAAGGAACGAATATGAAAATTACGGTCATTGGAGCAGGAAATGTGGGGGCCACCGCCGCCCAGCGCATCGCGGAAAAGGAACTGGCAAACGAGGTCGTCCTCGTCGATATCGTCGAAGGTATACCGCAGGGAAAAGGATTGGATATGTATGAATCCGCGCCGGTGGAAGGATTCGATACGGTCGTTACCGGAACGAATACCTACGGTGCAACGGCCGGTTCGGACATTGTCGTCATTACGGCGGGCATCCCGCGAAAGCCGGGCATGAGCCGGGACGATCTGTTGAACACGAACGCCGGCATCATCAAATCGGTCACGGAACAAGTAACCGCAACTTCGCCGAATGCCATTCTGATCGTTGTCTCCAATCCGCTGGATGTGATGGTCTATGTGGCGCAAAAGGCCTCCGGTTTCCCGCGCGAACGGGTGATCGGCATGGCGGGCGTTTTGGACACTGCCCGGTACCGCACGTTTATCGCCATGGAACTCGGCGTCTCCGTGGAAGATATCACGGCGTTGATCCTCGGCGGCCACGGCGATTCGATGGTTCCGCTCCCCCGCTATACCTCCGTCGCCGGCATTCCGCTGACGGAATTGATGTCGCAGGAGAAGATCGACGCCATCGTCAAACGGGCACAAAACGGCGGCATCGAGATCGTGAATCATTTAAAGACCGGCAGCGCGTATTATGCACCGTCGTCCGCCGCCGTGCAGATGGTGGAATCGATCGTGAAGGATAAAAAACGGGTCCTTCCGTGCGCCGTTTATCTGAACGGCGAATACGGCATTCATGACACCGTCGTCGGTGTTCCGGTGAAACTCGGCCGGAAAGGGATGGAACAGATCATTCAGATCAAACTGACCGCGGAAGAATCGGCGGCCCTCAAAAAATCCGCCGATGATGTAAAAGTGAATATGGACAAAGTGAAGTTCTAACCGCACGTACCATTCTGCCGTGTTTCTGCCGTGTTGCGAAAGCCTGTCCGACGAACTTTTTCCGACGACGGGCTTTTGCGTTTTTTAAACACCGCCGTGAAACCACTATTTCCGTGCATCTCTCCGAAATAGGTTTTACATTGACCGTCAGCGGGAAAACGGCACCGCCTCCCATGAATTCGGCATATGACTGAACACGACGCACATCGATCCCCTTCCGTTCAGAGCGACACCATCACGCTCGCACTGATCGCCGTCGCCATTCTTGGCTTGTCGATCCAGTTCGATCTCTATTCTTCTCTCGTAGATTTGATGGTCACTTATCAGCATCTCTTTGTGGAAGAGGTGGTCTTCACGCTCGTGACACTGTCGGTACTGTTCGCGGTCTTTTCCTACCGGCGATGGCAGGAACTGAACACCGAAATCGTGGAGCGGAACAAAGCCGAACGGGCCCGGCGACAGACCGAATTGCGCAACGAAGCACTGCTCACCTCCATTCCCAATCTCACCTTCCGCTTGCGCATCGATGGAACGTATCTCGACTTTCGGGCAGGCAGCCCCGACGATCTGTACGGCAAAACGGACAATATTATCGGCACCAATATCGAAAGCCGGCTCCCGAAACCGGTTGCCCAGCTGATCATGACACATGCGGATTTGGCCTTATCCACCAATCTTGTACAATCGTGCGAATATGACTTGTCCATTAACGGACGGACGAAGCGGTTTCAGGCTCGAATGATGGCGTGCGGAGCGGATGAGGTGTTCGTACTCGTGCGGAATCTGGAGGAAACGGACATCATTTCTGCAGCGCTGGCACAGTCCGAAACGCGGTTCCGCGAAGTGGTGGAAAGCTTGAGCGAAGGGTTGATGATCACCGATCTGAACGACAACGTGGTATACGTGAATCAACGGATGAGCGAACTATGCGGATGGGCTTTTGAAGAACTGCAGAACAAGCCGGGATATACGTTCCTGCTGCCGAAGGAGCGGTGGCACGAAATCCAGGATCGGAATCGCGATCGCAGTCTCGGCCGCGCGGAACGGTACGATTTGGAGATGCAGCGGAAAGACGGCACGCGATTTTGGGCCGAAGTATTCGGCTCGCCGCTCCGCGACCAGAACAAAAACATCATCGGCACCATCGGAACGATTACGGACATCACCGAACGGAAGTGGAACGAACGGCTGCAATCGGCATTGTACCGCATTACGGACGTCACCCGCTCTTCGCACGACACGCCGGAGCTCTTCCGGCGGCTGCATGAAATTATCGGCGAACTGATGTACGCGAAAAATTTTTATGTGGCACTCTACGATCCGGTCAGCACCGTCATCTCCTTTCCGTACTTCGTGGATGAGGTGGATCCGCCCCCCGCACCCCGGCAATTCTCCCACGGCTCGACCGAATTTATCCTCAACACCGGAACCATCCTGCACGCGCCGGCGCCGGTCTTCGAAGAGATGTCGCAGCAAGGCGAACTGGATCTGCTCGGTGCGCCGGCGGTTGATTATCTCGGTGTTCCGCTGACCTCCGGAGAGAAAACCTTCGGTGTCATGGCGATCCAAAGTTACGATCCGAAGATCATCTTCACGGAGCGGGAGAAGGAGATCCTCATTTTCGTGTCGCAGCACATCTCCACCGCCATCGCGCAGCGTTCCGAACAGGAACGGTTCCGCGCCATCTGGCATCATTCGGCGGACGGAATGCGCGTGACGGACAAGGACGGAACGATCATCATGGTGAACGAAGCGTACTGCCGTCTGGTCAGACGCTCCGAAGATGAATTGGTCGGCCGGCCGTTCCAGGAAGTGTATCACAACACGGAAGAACAGGTACGCGAGTCGATCGGTGTCTACCGCCAGCATTTCGTCGACGGATCGATTCCCAAACGGATCGAAACACAGATACGGCTGTGGAACGGTACGACGATTGCCATCGAAATGAACACGTCGTACATCAACTTCGGAATCAACGAACGGATGCTCCTGAGCATTTTCCGTGACATCACTGAACGGAAGCAGATGGAGGACCAGCTGCTCCATGCGCAAAAGATGGATTCCATCGGCGTGCTGGCGGGAGGCATCGCGCACGATTTTAACAACGTGCTCGCAATGATTATGGGATCCGCAGAGTTGGTGAAACAAAAGGCGAAACAATATCCGGACATCCTCAAATTCGCACAGATGATCGCCGGCGCTGCGGAACGGGGATCGGGCATCGCCAAACAACTGCTGATGTTCGCCCGGACGGAAAAAGGAGTGATGCGGCCTCTCTCGCTCTCCGGCGTCGTTCTCGACGTTTGCAAACTGCTGGAACACTCCATCCCAAAAACCGTCTCCATTCAAACGCGGTTTCTCAGTGCGAACGACGTGATGATGGGGGACGAAGACCAGCTCCATCAAGTGATCATCAATCTCGCCGTTAATGCCCGCGATGCCATCGAACAGACAAAAACAAACGGCGAATTGACCTTTACCGTGAACTCCATACACGGCGACGATCTGAAACGCTGGCATGCCGCCGCCGAACGGCGGACATATGTCGCCCTGACGGTTTCGGATACCGGATGCGGAATGTCCGAAGAAACGGTGCAGCGGATCTACGAACCGTTTTTCTCCACGAAAGAACGGGGGAAAGGAACCGGTTTGGGACTGGCGATCGTACACGGCATCGTCAAAACGCATTTCGGCTTGATCGATGTTCGCAGTACCGTTGGGAAAGGAACATCGTTCACGCTCTACTTCCCTTCCATTCCGGCGGCGGAAGAGGCGCTGCCCGCACCCGAATCAACTTCGCCGCAGGCACGAAAACGCAACGTTCCCGGAAATAAAAAGATACTCGTTGTGGACGACGAACAGGAATTGCGCATCATGCTGCAGGAAATTCTGGAGACGGAAGGATATCAGACACTATCGGCGGCGGACGGAATGGATGCCTTAAACGTGTACGAACAACATCGCGACGAGATCGGCATCATCGTATCCGATCTGGGGATGCCGAACCTGGATGGAAAAGAAATGATCAAAACGCTGCGCGAACGGCATTCGGAGGTGAAGATCATCTTTATCACCGGATACCTCGACAAAGAATCTAAATTGGAACTGCAGCGGCTCGGCGCGCTGGCCGTCCTTTTGAAGCCCTTCTCCACCGCCGATGTGCTCTCCACGGTCAACGCCGCGGCTCACGCACTCGGCCCCGGCTGATGCACCATCGACTTCTTCCACGTGAAAAATCCGACGATGCCCAGGATTAAATAGACGCCGTAGAGCGCCATCGTAAAATACAATTCTTTCACGCCGAACATCGCAATCGAACCGGCATTCACAACCGTCCACAGGATCCAATTTTCGATATATTTTCTCGCCATCATCCATTGCGCCGCCATGCTCATCACCGCCAGCAGCGAATCAACGAAAGGAAGCGATGCATCGGTCCATGTCCGGAGGAGATAACCGAGCAGGACGGAAAAGGAGAGGACGAACAGTGCGGTGACGGCATACATCCGGAGCGGTGCGCGGGAAACATGCAGCTCTGTTTTATTCTCTCCCCCGTGCAGCCATTCATACCATCCGTACAGCTGCAGTGCGATAAAAAAGAACTGAAGCCCCATATCGGCGTACAGTTTCACGTCGAAAAAAATTACCACATATATCGCAACGGAAACGATCCCCAGAGGATAACACCACACATTCTGCCGCGTAACGAGGTAGACAGAAACCAGTCCGAGAACAACGGCGATACCTTCGGTCAATTCCATCACGCGGTGCCCGATCTTCGATGAATGAGGAATAACAGAAGTATACCGCGTTTTACCGTTATCGACACCGTCGAACGGACGGCAACGTTGCTGGTCCCTTCGCGGATACCGGGTGCCAGCGATTCATTCACGAGCGGATACAACAATCCGCGCGTGACGATGCCGGAACACGGTCCGAGCGGAACAAG
>CAZRWF010000019.1:0-2807 GCA_964603685.1 uncultured Chitinophagaceae bacterium | reverse complement strand
TATGCCGACCGCGCGGGCTTTGTTTGCTCCCCCGTCCGCACAAAGAATGAACGGTCTTTTTTTGAGCAGCGGCGACAAAATCTCCGCCGACGGCATGGCGCCGTTGCAGATCACCAGCGCCTGTTTATTTTTGATCGATTTCATAATATCACGGTCAAACCGAATAGGTAATTCCTCTCCGCCGCCGGAAAAAAAGCGTTACCTTCGCCGTTCTGCATGTACAATGAATTCAACAGGTTACGCACTTCTCCCCGCACCGACCACTCCGTTCCACCGAACGCCGGAAGGGAATAGATCGTTTCAAGATTGAGAACGGTATACGGATCGTTCCGATGGGCGGCGTTCTTAAAATTATCGGTATAAAAAGCGCCGACATGTTTCGCCAGCAGCGACGCCGACATACCGTCGCGTTGATAGGAGATCCGGAGATTCGCCGTCACGCCGGGAAAACCGGCAATCGGATTGTCCTTTAACGAAGTACGGTAGACCGTACCGCCGGAGACGCTGTCCACCGTGGAGAATTCCACAATGTAATTTGTGGAGAACGAAACATTTCCGGCGGCGGTCAGATGCTCCATCAACCGCACGGCACCGTCGAACTCCGCGCCGATATGCCGCGTGCGCGGTGCATTGCCATACACAGGATTTCCGAAAATATCCACCTGTCCGCTTTTGACAAGCTCGTCGGTAAACTCCATCCAATAGAGATTCGCGGTAAACTCCGCCGACGCCGTGCGATACCCCGCGCCGAGCTCCAGATTGAGCAGTTGTTCGGGCGAGGCAATCGGCTTGTCAAAATGATACCGGGTGATGCCGCCGGTGGTATCGGCTTCGAACGCCGGCAGCGCGCCGAAGTACGAATCTTCCGCTGCGTACAAATTCCGCAGCCGCGGCTCGCGCGAGGTGTACCCGAAAGAAATGTACGTGTTCCACTCTTCCGTAAGATTGTAGTTCACGCCGAGACGGGGATTGAGAAAATAGTACGGGATGCTGAACGAATAATTCAGAAATTTTTCGTTGGCGATGGAATATTCGTTGAACGCGAATTGAATATTCGCCATCACGGTAACATCCTCCTGCCAGCGGAAGTTTTCCGTCACGTACACCGATGCCATATGTTTGATTCCATCGTAATCATAGAACCGGTAATCGGGATCGAAATTGGCCGGCAGTCCTTCGGCGTACCGGATCTTTCCCCAATGATTCCCGTTGTGGTACCGGTACTCCCCGCCGATAATCAACTCGCCTCGTTCGTGTTTCCATTCCAATCGCGGCAACCATCCCCATTGCACTAAGTCAACTCCGGCTCGAATGATTTCGTTCGATAAGTTTCTCCCGACGACATAGTTTCCGAGTCGGAAATTACTCGTATCGGAATCTATTCCTGTCGTATAGTCCATTCCAACCCACGTTCCGTCAAAATCGAAATGGCCGTGGCTGTCATAAAAGAAGAGCGTGTTGTGGAGAGTGACATTGGTGTTGATCTTCCATTCGTTCATGATCTCGTAATGGGGCTGATTGAACGCTTCGGTCTCCTGCGGCCGCCGCTGCAGTGCAACAGTATACGCGTTCCCGTTCTCTTCCCAGTAGGACAAGTTCATCCGCCGCAATTTTGCATCCGTATTCGCCCATTTCGGCAAACCGGTATAGACAAGCTGGTCCGTGAGCGGTCCGCCAAAGAGGTGAACGCGGGTCGTCATCTGTTCGTCGAAACGGAGCATGCCGAGAAAGTAGGAACCGGCTTCGAACGCCGAATGGATCCGGTAACCGTTGGACTGGATCTTGCCGAGCCGGCCGTAGAACATATACGTCTCGTCAACCAGGCCCGAATTGAAGGATGCAGAGAGTTTTTTCATCGTCATCGGCAGCCCGTTCGCACTGTCGGCATATTCCTGAAATCCGAACATCGCCTCGAATTTGGCGTACGGCTTCTGCGTGAACGGATTGGTGATGATATTCACCGAACCGCCGATCGCCGGCGGACCGTAAAAGGCGCTACCCGCACCCCGCTGCACTTGCACGGTGGAAGAGCTCGCTAAGAGATCCGGAAAATCAATCCAATAGACGTTGTGGTCTTCGGGATCGTTCTGCGGCACGCCGTTCACCATCACGGACAACCGCCGCTGGTCGAATCCCCGCAGGAAGATGAAATTATAGCCGACGCCGTTTCCGCCGTCCGAATAAGAAATCATATTCGGCAATTCGGAAAGGAGCACCGGAACATCCTGCAGCGAATACCGCCGTTCGATCTCTCCGCGATGAAGATCGGTAAACGTGATCGGTGTTTGGCGTTCCGTAGCGGTTGTACCGGTGATAAGCACGGGATCGAACTTATACTTCACCGAGTCCGCATCCTGTTGTGCCATTCCAATGGTGAAAAGTGCGAACATGGCGATGGTGATCATTTCTCTTCGGTTCATGGTACTGCCTGTATCCTCTCTGTTTTCTGTGAATCGGTGGTGACGATTTAAAATGAAAAAAGCCGGTTCCGGACGAACAAACGTGCGGAAACGGCTTTTGAAAAAAGAATAAAATAATTCAAATGTCGTTTCCCTACGCTGGTATTATCCAGATCAGGTGGTTCATCGCGCATTTCGGCGCGAATCAAGGGTGTGAATCTCAGTCCCGTTTGCACGGAACACCCCTAACGAAGTATGGTCAAATGAAAAAGAACAGGTCAACTCTGCAACAATATACGAATGATCTTTCGGGAACGCAACGGGGATTCCCGCAAGGGTGTCCGGCGGGAACTAAAAATCCAGCAACACGCCGTTCTTCACGACTTTCCACACATGATTGGTGCCGTA